>JAZQEQ010000090.1:0-15484 GCA_045539055.1 Oscillospiraceae bacterium
GATGAACGCGATCAGCACCGCCGTTATTCTCGGAATAGCAGGCAGACCGAAGATAAGTCCCGGGCCGTAGAACACAAGGATTATCTGCAGCACCAGCGGTGTTCCGCGGACTATCCAGACAAATGTCCTTGTTATCCACTTGATAGGCTTTATCTTGGACATAGAGCCGAAGGTTATCACAAGTCCGAGCGGCAGCGCGCACAGCAGCGTGATGGCAAATATCTGCAGCGTGACCAGAAAGCCCTCGGCAAGGTTTAATGTAACTTCAAGAAACGACATAGATTATTTCCTTTTCAGAAATCTTTTTTGGACGGCTTTCGCCGATATCTAAGGGCGGCTCAGGCCGCCCTTTGGTTTTTATTACTGGAATGCGTATACATCAGCAAGATCATACTTCTCAGCCAGAGCAAGAAGTGTGCCGTCAGCTACCAGCTCGTCGATAGCTGTGTTGATCTTTGCAAGCAGCTCTGTATCCTCCATACGGATGCCGATAGCGTACTCCTCGGGAGCAAGCTCTACGCTCTCAACGATCATCAGATCAGCATAGTCTGTACCCTCGCCTACCATAGCCTTCGCCATGACATAGTCGATAACACCGATATCAACTGTATTGGACTTGACCTCAAGGAGAACATCCTTCTGAGCACCACAGCCAACGAATCTGTTGGAGCTGAGTATCTCGTTGCTCTCGATAGCTGTCTGACCGGCAGAGCCTGTCTCGGCAGCGATGGAGGCATTTGCCATGGAGGAGAGGTCAGCGTACTTCTCAGCGTTGTCAGCCTTGATGACAACTACCTGCTTGTTTCTTACATAGGGAGTGGAGAAATTGATCTCGCTCTTGTACTCGTCCTTTACTGTCATGCCGTTCCAGATAACGTCGATAGTCTTGGACTTGAGCTCAACGATCTTCTTGTTCCAGTCGATCTCCTGGAAATCAGGCTCAACGCCGAGCTTCTCGCATACAGCCTTTGTGAACTCTGTTTCAAAGCCTGTCAGCTCGCCGTTCTCGTCATAGTAATTCATCGGCTCAAACAGTGTGATACCAACTGTAAGTGTGCCCTTTTCCTCGATGTACTCCCAGTCCTTCTTAGCGGAGCAGCCGCTGATGCTGAGAGCCATCACAGCGGTCATAAGTAATGCTGCGATCTTCTTCATTTTGTCTTACCTTCCTTTTTCTGTTTACATCATGATATCATGCCATTATGATACCATATTAAAGTGTTTCAGGCATACTGCATCTGTTACAGCAAGCCATTCCTACATATATTACCACAAAATATGACGCTTGTCAACCGTATCGGCAAAAACACTTTTCCTTGTTTCGGCATATAATGAGAAAAAATACAACTATGAGGTGAAGGATATGTCGCGTCAGCGAACGCTTAATGATATAGCCGTAGGCGAGAGCGTCACAGTTCAAAAGCTGATGATGCACGGAACGATGCGCAGGCGACTGCTTGATATAGGACTTACAGAGGGCGCAAGGGTGGAATGTATCGGCAGAAGTCCAGCAGGCGATCCTGCTGCCTATCTCATCCGCGGTGCTGTTATCGCAATACGCAGCGAGGACTCGCGCGAGATACTCGTAAGAGAGGAGAATAACGCATGGGACTGACCGCAGGATCAACAGGTATAGGCGCGCTGGATAACGCTTCTGCGATCAAGAAGCGCTCGTCCGCCGATAGGATAATTGCGATCGCAGGAAACCCTAACGTAGGCAAAAGCACTCTTTTCAACGCTCTTACGGGCATGAACCAGCACACAGGAAACTGGTCGGGAAAGACAGTTACGGTCGCACAAGGGTACTGCACCACCGAAAAAGGCGGATATGTTCTGGTAGATATTCCCGGAACATACTCACTGCTGCCGCACTCAGCCGAGGAGGAGGTCGCGCGGAGCTTCATCTGTCTGGATGCCCCCGATGCAACCGTCGTGGTTTGCGATGCGACCTGCCTGCAGAGAAGTCTTGATCTTGTGCTTCAGGTGACTGAGATATCTCAGCGAACTATAGTCTGCATAAATCTTATGGACGAAGCGGAGCGCAAAGGGATAGACGTAGACCTGACACTGCTGTCTGAGAGGCTTGGAGTGCCTGTCTGCGGCGTTACTGCACATAAGAAAAAGTCGCTCATCGCGCTGACAAAGCTTCTTGATGAGCTTGATACCGCCAACTTCCATCCGCGTGAGATACGTTACCCAGCGCCTGTCGAAACAGCTATCGCAGCTGTCGAGCCTGCGCTGCGCCGAAACCTCGGCAAAAGGACAGCGACCAGATTTCTTGCGTTAAGGCTGCTTGAGGGTGACAGCGAGCTTGCCGTAAAGCTCTCTCAGCAGCGCGGCTTTGCAAGGCTTCCGCAGGACGTAACAGACGCAGTCGAGCATGGAATGGAGCTGCTTGCTGCTTCAGGCATTACACGCGACAGGCTGCGCGACATGATAGTCGGTGCTGTTGCCGCAAATTCTGATGATATATGCAGCGGCGCAGTTGCACAAAGATCCCGCACTCACAACGACACAGACCGCCGCGCCGACAGAATACTTACAAGCCGCATCTTCGGCTATCCTATAATGGTATTGCTTCTGCTTGGGATATTCTGGCTGACGATAACAGGCGCGAATTACCCCTCGTCATGGCTGTCCGAGATGCTTTTCGCGCTCGGTGACAGGCTTGACGAGCTTTTAAAAATGTGCAATGCACCCGAATGGCTCAGCGGAGTGCTGATAGACGGTGCTTATAAGGTACTTGCGTGGGTAGTGTCTGTCATGCTGCCGCCTATGGCGATATTCTTTCCGCTGTTCACGCTGCTGGAGGACTCCGGCTATCTTCCGAGGATTGCCTACAACCTCGACAAGCCGTTCCACAAATGCAATGCCTGCGGCAAGCAGGCACTGACTATGGCGATGGGCTTCGGCTGCAACGCCGCAGGAGTTGTCGGATGCCGCATAATCGACTCAAAGCGTGAGCGGCTCATAGCCATGCTCACAAACAGCCTTGTCCCCTGCAACGGCAGATTCCCCGCGATGATAACGCTGATATCGCTGTTCTTTGTAGGCGCTGTCGGCGGCTTTCTCGGCTCGGCGCTGTCGGCTGTACTGCTCACCTGTGTGATACTGCTGGGTATAGGCGCGACATTTCTGATATCGCGGCTGCTTTCTGCAACAGTGCTGAAAGGCGAGCCATCCTCTTTCACACTGGAGCTTCCACCGTATCGCCGTCCGCAGTTTGGTCGGGTCATAGTCCGTTCAATGCTGGACAGAACGCTGTTCGTACTAGGCAGAGCCGCAGCAGTCGCCGCTCCCGCAGGTGTCGTTATATGGCTGTTGGCAAACGTCACTGTTGATGGAGCTACGCTGCTTCAGCACTGCACAGGATTTCTTGACCCATTCGCGCAGCTTTTCGGGCTTGACGGTGTGATACTGATGGCATTCATACTCGGACTTCCCGCAAACGAGATAGTTGTCCCGATAATCATAATGGCGTACTCCGCAGGCAGCAGTATCACCGAGCTCTCCCCTGCTGCGATGCAGGCACTGTTTATTGAAAACGGATGGACTTGGGTGACAGCCGCTTGCACTATCGTATTTTCACTTTTTCACTGGCCCTGCTCTACAACACTGCTCACGATAAAAAAAGAATCGGGCGGTCTTAAATGGGCATTTCTGTCAGCTGTCATACCGACCCTTGCAGGTCTTGTACTCTGCTTTGTGCTGAACAACGCTTTAGGGCTTTTCGTTTAGCAAAAAAACAGCTAAAATTCGCCTGTTTCCGCATAAAATCTATTGACTTTTGATACTATTGGGAATATAATAATATCTGGGGAAAATTTTAAAAAGAAAAATACAGAAATTACCTTAAGAATAACTATGCCCCACTCCCCGTGGGGCTTTTTTATGGAGTAGATGAAATGATATTTGCGGATCTTCTGTTTTTGTATATATTTATACCTGCCGTCGCGGTCTGTTACGCACTTGCACGGTATCTCGACCTTGCGCTGTTCGCACCCAAAAAGCACGGCAGCCACTTCGCTCAGCCACAGCGTCAAAATCCGCTGCAGAACGGCGTTCTGGTGATATTCTCGCTGATATTCTACGCATGGGGCGAGCCGATATATGTACTGCTGATGATAGCAAGCGTTATCGTCAACTATTTCATCGGTCTGGCACTTGCGAAAAACCACTCCAAAGCCGTACTTATCCTCGGAATAGTGTTCAACATTGCGGTCATCGGAGTGTTCAAGTACGCAGATTTCCTTGTTGAAACGATAAACCTGCTCGGCTTCGGAATACCGCTGCCGGAGATCGCACTTCCTATAGGCATCAGTTTCTTTACTTTCCAGACGATGAGCTATCTGTTCGATGTATACAGAGGCGACTCTGAGGTGCAGAGGAGCTTTGTGGACCTGCTGCTGTACATTTCAATGTTCCCCCAGCTCATCGCAGGTCCGATCGTGCGCTATGATACGATCGCGCGCGAGATAGGCTCTCGTTCTATCAGCTTCGACGATATCGCAGAGGGCTCCTTCAGATTCCTAGTCGGTCTCGGCAAAAAGGTAATACTCGCAAACCAGCTTTCCGAGCTTTCGTCACAGTTCCTTGACGGCGATGTCACAGCACTCTCCGCAGGCAGCGCGTGGCTGGGAATACTCGCTTATACGCTGCAGATATACTTCGACTTCTCGGGCTATTCCGATATGGCGATCGGTATGGGACGCTGCTTCGGATTCCACTTTGACGAGAACTTCAACTATCCCTACATATCCTCAACTATCACCGAGTTCTGGCGCAGATGGCATATCTCGCTCGGCTCGTTCTTCAGAGATTATGTCTATATCCCGATGGGCGGAAACCGCAAGCACCAGCCGCTCAACATCATGGTGGTATGGTTCCTCACAGGTCTGTGGCACGGTGCAAGCTGGAATTTCGTGCTGTGGGGAGTGTATTTCGGAATCATCATAATGCTTGAAAAATACACGATACTTAAAGTACGCGACAAGATACCGTCATTCATCCTGCACATATACAGCCTGTTACTTATTATCTTCGGCTGGGTGCTGTTCTATTTCACAGACTTCGGAAAGATCGGACAGTTCATCTGCTCCATGTTCGGCGGAGGCTCGGCAGGCGGCTGGGACTACCTTGCGCAGAACGCTCTCACAAGCAACCTCTGGCTTATCATCGCGAGCATCATCTGCTGTATTCCGTTCGGCAGATTTATCCGCAGCTTCTATGACGAATCGGGCACCGTGCGCTCCGCAGGCTTTGCAGCATTTATGACCGCAGCAAAGACCATCTGCGCCGCAGCACTGCTGATAGCAAGCACACTGCTGCTTATCGGCGATACAAACAACCCGTTCCTGTATCTGAGATTTTAAGGGAGGGGTGAAGACATGAGACCACAATACGAAAAGAAATACAAGATCCCGAAGCCCACACGCCGCAAAAAGATAATGAATATGTTCTATCTTGTGACGATACTGCTCGTTTTCGAGGCTATCGGACTTATGCTGCTGGTATTCCCCAGAAGCGAGGTTTCGGAGCTCGAAAAGCGTGAGCTTGCGAAGTTCCCTGAGCTTACGACAGACAGCTATTTCAGCGGCGAATATACCGAAGGCATCAGCAAATGGTTCAGTGATACTGTTCCTTTCCGCGACCAGCTTATGGAGATGTCCTATGCGCTGCGCGACCTTAAGGGCTTCAGTGAGGGCGGAAGCGAGATAAAGCTGCACGGTGTAGGCGGCACGGTACAGCCCGAATCCCGTCCCGAGCAGACCTCAAAGCCTGATATAGACGAGCCCGTATCAAAGCCTGTTGAAGACGACACCGAAACTGTCGACAGCTCCGCTCCCGACACAGAAACTGTAGAAACCATCGAGACCGAGGAAAGCGGAAACGCACCGATAGATATTCCCGATGGGGAGGCTCCCAACGAGCATGACGCGGTTGATATCAAAAACAACGGCGTTGCGGTAGTCGGAAGCGGCGCAGATACGCGTGCGCTGATGCTGTACGGCGGAAGCTATAGCGTCGGCGAAGCTTACGCCAAGGTCATCAACAAGTACAAGGAAGTACTCGGCGAGGGCGTTAATGTGTACAGCATGGTCATTCCGACCGCTGTAGAGTTCTACAGTCCGAGAGAGCTTGACGCATACTCCGCAAGTCAGCTCGACAACATAAACTGGGTAATAGAAAACCTGTCCGACGATGTCAGGGCGGTCGATGTATACACTCCCCTCTCACAGCACACTTCGGAATATATCTACACCCGTACCGACCACCACTGGGCGGCGCTCGGAGCTTACTACGCGGCACAGAAGTTCGCTGAGGTCGCAGGAGTTCCGTTTATGGATATCTCGGAGTACGAGCAGAAGGTAGTCCACAACTATGTCGGCTCTATGTACACATACAGCGACTACGACCCGAATGTCAAAAACAACCCTGAGGACTTCATCTATTACGTTCCTAATAACGTAGATTACACCGCCACTTATTACGAGTATATCCTCGGTGAGGACGGCTCGATAACAGGCATGGCTGAGCCTGATGAGGGCAGCTATTTCTGGCGATACTCCGACGGCAGCGGTCTTGCGTACTGCACCTACATGGGCGGCGACTCCAAGATAGTTCATGTAAAGACTGATACCACAAACGGTCGCAAGCTCGCTATCTTCAAGGACAGCTACGGAAATGCTATTCCGCCGTATCTGTTTGGTTCATTCGAGGAGATCATCGTGATCGATATGAGATACTTCACATACAACGCGGTGGATTACCTCAACGAAAACGGCATAACCGATGTGCTGTTCGCAAACAACGCGTTCCACGCTGCGACAGCCTCGACAGTACGTTACTACGAAAAGTTCCTGACTCAATAAAATTATCCCCACAGAAATCGTACTCTTTTCTGTGGGGATATTATTATGCACTTATATGATCGGCTTTTCAAACAGCCATTTGCCCTTATTGTAATCGTATATGAGCATGACCACTCCATAGCCATCTCCGCTGTACTGATCCCTTGTCAGCCAGTCGGTCATCTTGAGCTTTATAACGACTTTCCTGTCCAGATAAAAAAGATATTGCGAGAGTATCTCGGCATTTTCGGCAGTGTAGCCCAAGCAGCTAAGCCCCTTATTAAAGGTGCGCGCGCAAAGCTTTCCGTCCACGACAGTAAACCAGCTATCGATATCAAGCTGCTCTACGCCCTCCTCGGTGTAGTATTCCGCTGCCACTGTCTTTAATGCCTCGATGCTGCTGTATGGGAAGTCGGGTGTGACCTCATACAAGTCGTCCGATACCTGCTTCATTCCGGCCGCCTTTGCGTCGTCGCCGCTGAAATAGATAAGCTCAGCAAAGGTTATCGCAGGCTGGAGCTTTTCGCCGAGGAACTGCTGAAGCTCGTCTTCTGTCATAAACTTCTTCGTGCCGCCGTTCAGCCATCTTGAGCGCAGGAAGAACGTGTCGCCCTCCTGCCACATGAGAAATCCGATATTCTCTGCGCCGATGCTCTCATACCAGTCATCGGGAGAGCCTTCCCTGCCATTTACCGTGCCCTCGTAGGTATACCACACCTCAGGCTCGACTATCCATGCATTCTCCAATGCACGCTCCTCATCTGTCACATTGTAATTGGAGGGGGCCTTGTATATCGGCGTGACCTTGATATCCTGGACATCCCAGTTGATTATGTTGAACGTGCGCTCATTCTCCTTATCTCCATCAGAAAGTGCTGCTATCCATTTACAAACCAGCGTATCCGCAAATTCATAATAGATGGGCTCGGAGTCGGGATAACGCTCGTACATTGCGTGAAATACTCCGGGGTATTCGATGGGAGTGTTATACAAAAGCGTACCAAGCTCCTCAACTACATATTCGCCGCGGTTCATATCAAATTCATTGTCATTCGGCACAAAGCGGATGCTCAGCATCTGGCGATTGTCGCCCATTGCGTTATAGGTGCGGTATTCGTAGTTCTCATACTTTATGAACTGCGCAGCATTGAGAATATTTATCGATTCATCCGAGATCATATCCGTAAACTCCCAGCCGTAATTCTGCTGCTCATAAACGCGGATGATCTTGCTGCCGTTCTTTTCAACGAGCACGAAAAGCTCATCAATACCATCGTAATCGAAATCCTCAGCCGATGTTCCGAGCACCTTGTAGCCATCATTCTCGAGAAGCTTGCACATTATCTCGGTATAGGAGCGGTCCTCATCCAGAAGCTCGTCATAGCCAAGCTCGACCAGCTTGTCACGCTGCTCCGTGCCGTACTCGTTTCCAAGTCTTGTACGGATCTGAGCTATCTTCCATTTTCCGTCTATCTTTTCAAGGCGCATTACGGAATGCTCGAAATAATACGGTTTATCTTTTATACTGTTGGAGGTGTTTCTGCGTATCGTGCACAGCTCATACTCCACAAAATCCACACCGTTATCTATCACTCCGTAAAGCATCGTCCAGCACTCGTCGGCAATATCGTAGCCGTTGTGCACTAACTCACCGTTATTATCGATTTTACTGTCGATGCTGCTCCACAGGCTCTCCTTAAGCCTGTCATTATCATCATACCAAGGCGCAGATACAGGCTCATCCGAAGCGTAATAATGGTCTGCGTAGTTGTACATATCTCCTGCGAAGGTGTCGTCAAACAGCGTTTTAATATCCTCGTAGCTTTCAAGGTCGCTGCTGATGCCCTCGCGCGCCTTTATCTGATACAGCTTTATTGCATCGCTGAGCTTCTCGCGGCCAAGATTCATAAGATCGTCCGCAAGCATGTGCTTGGGATCGTGGTCGTGCTTTCTGGTAGTGATCTCAAAAGGCACGCCCTCGCCATCAACGATGGATATTCCGACAGCGCTCTGCTCCTGCTTTATCACCTTGTTATCGGTGTCGATTTGTATTCTCGACTCTCTGAATGCGCTGAAGTCAAGCTCACGCGAGTTGTGCACATATCGGTAGGTAAGCTCCAGCACATTGCCGCTGCCGCGCATGGACGTTCCCTCGCCCGTCAGCGATATCGTTTCAAGCGGCTCGGGAAGATCCTCGAGAGCGTACTGCTTCACATCGAAAACGCGCTCGATCTCGCCGTTTGTCGAGATACGCTCTACTATACCGTCATCATGCGAATAGTACAGATAGTCGCCGCTGCAGCGTACAAGAGTTTCTCCAAGATACTCCACATCAAGCCAGTCAACGGTCTTGATAAGCCTGAATTCGCCATCCTTTCTCAGATATATCTCGTTGAAAGCAAAGTTTATTCCACCATTTTGCATATACCGCTTCAGCCAGAACTCCGCACCGTCATTCGCCTCTACATAATAGCTCGTCACATTGTACTGCAGCTGATCGATCATCATCAGGATCTCATCTGTAAAGTTTTCCTCGCCTATAACATTAACATAATCATCATAGACCGACTGATTTATCTTTTTGACTTTGTCGCTGAGCGCGTTTGCGAACAATACCGCCTCAACATCGCCGCCTCGATAAAGGCTGACCGTAGCCCATTCATCGGTCTGTTCCTCGGATGTGGACGACCATACGACCTTGCCGTAGCTGTAGCTGGGGTTGCCTGTCACCTCGTCAGTTTCAATCATCGAGGCTATAAAATGCTCGCCATCCATGCGAGTACCGTATACACCACCGAAGTAAGCATAAACCGCCCTTTTAGTCGGTATGTCGTATTTTACATAAACAGCAACATCATAATTGTTCTTTGAGATCGGGATATACAGAGTATGCTCGTGCAGCCTGATAAAGTTTGCCGATATATATCCGCCGTAGCCGTATTCGCCTACGATCTCGGTAATGCGTAGTTCATCGGTGCTTCCGCTTTGACGGTCAGTTATTGTAATTCTCTTATTATCCTCCGATACATTTATATCATAGAACTCGTTGTCATATAATTCACGCGGCGGGAACGCGTTCTCGGGGTCCACATCGACAAGCTGTTTCTCGCAGCTCGGGAGCATAAGCTCATATATTTTATCTGCTTCCTCGTCATGGTAGCGTATGCGATCGCCAAGGAAGGTATGAGTATTGCCATAGCCCACGCCATAAGTGATGTCAGTGGGAATTATCTCGCCGCTCTCATGAATGTATACACAAAACTCTCCGCTCTTGGCATTCCTGAACACGGTACAATCATCATTGGAATAGATATAATTGGAAGGATCAGCTGTTATCGCCTTTATCGCCATCGTATCGGTATCCAGGATGAACAGACCATCGCTACCTTTTTCGATATAGATATATCTGCCCTCGCGCTTTAAATTGCTCTCTCTGTCCGCTTCAAATACAGTTTCTGTGATATGTCCGTTCTTTACATAGAACACCCTGCTGTAAAACCGAACAGTAAAGCCGTCACTGTTGCAGAAGTCATAGCTTATCGTGCATATCCAATCTGCTGTATCACTGCCGACATAGCAGCTTTGGAACATACTCGCAATAAAGTAATTCTGATCGATATAGCGCTGCTTATCGTCGCCGTCGGGCATAGCGTTGACATAGTCTATCGCCGCCTGATAGTCATCCCCCAACTCCTCCATATCTATCGGGATATCAAAGCCTGCCTGCGCTATGATGTCATCCCTGTTTATCACATTTATGAGTTCGATCGTCGTTTCGACCGAGCTTATCTCAGAATACTCAATGTACGTTATCTCGCTTGTTTCGCCCGTTTCAAACGTATCGGACGCTTCTGACGTGGAGGTATCGGTAGGCAGCAGGGGATTTGCGTTCTTCATCAGATGTATTCCGCCAAAAACGCACAGCATCACAGCAGCCGCAGCAGCACATACGATAGCAATGACCCTGCCCTTGCCCGACTTCTTTTCATTCTCGTCAGATTTCAGTGACAGTGCCTTTCCGTCATAGCTTGTTGCACTTTCCTGTATATAATCTACTTCGGAGTGCTTTGCGAAGTATTCGGCAGCTTCATTCGTGAAGCGCTCATCGATATTGTCGGTAACCTGTTCCCAGAGCTTGCTCATACTTCAACACCCCTTTCTTCGAGATATGTACGAAGTGCCTTGCGCGTGCGCATTAGGCTGCTCTTAACGGCAGACTCGCTCATGCCCGTATTCTCGCATATCTCCAGCACACTCATATTGTAATAATAGCGTGCTGTGAAAACGATCCTGTTCTTCTTGTGCTGAGTTTCAAGAAAGCTGTTCATATAATCAGATATCTGTCTGCTGTCATACAGCGTTTCGGCTGTACGGCTGTCAGGGATAACCTCGGCAAGCTCGTCATACTGCTCCTCGTAGCCCCTGCGCGCGATGGACTCCCTTTTGTTGAGGGCAGTATTGCGCACTATCCTGCAAAGATATCCGCAAAGCGACTCGGGATCCTTTGGCGGTATCGCATTCCACAGCTTCGTGTAGCTGTCGCTCACGCACTCCTCGGTGTCCTCGCGGTTTCCTAGCACCGCATAGGCTACCTTAGTACAAAGCGCGCCGTACTTTGCCTGTATCTCCGAGATGGCC
The DNA here is from genome assembly GCA_045539055.1 of Oscillospiraceae bacterium. Lineage (GTDB taxonomy): Bacteria > Bacillota > Clostridia > Oscillospirales > Ruminococcaceae > CAG-115. Next base: position 11,490 of record JAZQEQ010000090.1, read on the forward strand.
TGCTCGGAGCGCTCAAAGAACAACGCGATTATATTTCTGTCATCCAAAATTACCACTCCTTTATCGAGAGTAATACTCCTCTCATAAATAATAACATAAAAAACATTATATCGGTTGCTTTTCGGAAAAAAATTTTACTCAAATTATCAAGACAATTTGACAAAAGTATGCTACAATGTAATCGTAAAGCTTTACTATATTGGAATGAGGGATATCATGAACGCTGATAAGATACGCAGTCTTACCGACGCACTTGAATACATCGAAGCCAACCTCGGCAACGAGATATCGCAGGAGGACTGCGCAAAAGCCGCCTGCTGCTCGCTTTCGGGGCTTCAGAAGATGTTCAGGTATGTGTTTCACATAGGCGTCGGCGACTACATTACGCGCCGCAGGCTGTCAAAAGCCGCGGAGGAGCTAAGACAGGGCGAAAAGTCCGTGCTCGAGATAGGCATGAGCTATGGCTACGGCTCGGCTGAGGCTTTCACCCGTGCGTTTTCGCGCCTGTGGGGAGTCACTCCCACCGCATACCGCAAGGAATGGAGCTTCGCAACGCTTTATCCGCGCCTTGATTTCCCGAGGAGATTTATGTATAATGGAGAGATGATCATGACTAACAAATTTGATATTTCTGAGCTTTACGACTATATCCGTGAGAAGAAAGGTACTTATATCCTGAGCTTTGACACTTCAAGGCTCATGGAAGTAAACAACACCTACGGTCGTACCGCAGGCGACAAGGTGATACTGGAATGTCTGCACCGCATCGACGAGCAGTGCACTGGCGATATGGTAATGTTCCGTATCGGCGGTGACGAGTTCGTGATGGTGACAGGTCTTTCTGACAAGGCTGATGTTCAGGCGCTTGCAGACAAGATACTCTCGCAGAACGGAAACGCTATAACTCACGAGGGTGTTGAAATACCTGTTTCCATGCGCGCAGGAGCAGTTCTGCTGAACGGCACACCCCGCTATCAGGAGCTGTTCTCAAGACTTGTGGCAGTAGCAAGCGACGAGCCGGGTAAATTAGTATTTGAGAAGTAAAAAGGAGTACGCCATGCAATTCACAGCTAAGATCGAACAGACCTTCGCTTATCAGAAGCGTATGAAATACATCGCCGAAACCGATTCATTCATCGCAAAGGACTACGACAGTCTTGGCTATGTGAGAAATGTGCGCCAGCCTTACGGTTGGATAAAGGAATCAGGCACTCCCCCGCATCCGCACCTCGATGTCTACATAATGACTGAGCGCGAATTCGAGCTTGGCGACGAGGTAGAGGTACGGATAATCGGCGTATTCAGACGCATTGACGGCGACCATAAGCTTGTGGGAGTGACGCTTGACCGAATCATTAGCGACTTCTCCGAGCTTTCGGATACCGAAAAAGAAGATATGCGAAGACTTTACGGTGGCAAGTACGAGGGCGAGGGCTGGTTTGGTAGGGATATTGCCGAGCAGATAATAAACGCTTTCTTTGAGGAGTTCCCTCCTAAAAAGTGATCACAACGGCACAAAATGATGATTACATCGGATAAGTATGAATAATAATTTTAGCGATTATGCATTCAGTTCCCTGAAAAACGGGAGCTGTTTTGCGTTTTTGGAGGTTTTCACAGAAATTATTGCATATTTTCTATGCGCCGACTTGCAAAACAGGTGTTGATTTTTCTGCCAAAATAGTGTATAATAAAGTTGTATTTTTAGTTTCAAGGTTATTAAACAAGGAAAGGAGAATTACATTGAACTATTCAGAAATCACCCCCTACATCGAGGAGCTTGCAAAGCTGTCGAGCGAAAACAACCATATATCGCCCGAGCTTTACCCTAAGCACAATGTTTTCAGAGGTCTGCGCGACATGAACGGAAACGGTGTTGTAACCGGTCTTACCGAGATATCCCGTATAAAAGCAAAGGATCACGACGCAGAAGGCAACGAGATCACCTGTGAAGGTCAGCTCTACTACCGCGGCATAAATATCCGCGATATCGTGGCAGGCTTCCGTAAGGATAAGCGCTTCGGTTTTGAGGAGATCACTTATTTACTGTTATTCTCCGAGCTTCCCAATGAGCAGCAGCTTTCGGACTTCAGAAAGGCGCTCGCCTCCTACCGTACGCTGCCCCCCTCTTTTGTAAGAGATATGATACTTAAAGCTCCCGGCAAGGATATGATGAACATCCTGTCCAGAAGCGTGCTGGCACTGTACTCCTATGACGAAGCGCCCGACGATATCTCTATCCCGAATGTTCTCCGTCAGAGTATGCAGCTCATCTCTATGTTCCCGCTGCTTGCAGTTTACAGCTATCACTCCTATCAGCACTACCACCACGGCAAGAGCCTGTTCATACACCACCCCAAGCCCGAGCACTCCACCGCTGAAACTATCCTCAGCCTGCTTCGTGAGAATGGCGAGTATTCGCCCCTCGAAGCCGAGATACTCGACCTTGCACTGGTGCTTCACGCAGAGCACGGCGGCGGTAACAACTCTACATTCACGACTCATGTCGTTACTTCCTCGGGTACAGATACATACTCCTCTGTTGCGGCGGCGCTCGGCTCTCTCAAGGGTCCGCGTCACGGCGGCGCAAACATCAAGGTAGTACGTATGTTTGAGGATATGAAGCAGGCGATCAACGTCAAGGACAAGGACGCTATCCGCGACTACCTCAACAAGCTGCTCAATAAGGAAGCATTCGACAGGGCCGGTCTTATCTACGGCATGGGTCACGCTATCTACTCGAAGTCCGACCCCAGAAGCGATATCTTAAAGGGCTGTGCAAAGGACCTTGCTATCGAAAAGGGCTTTGAGGAGGAGTTCGCTCTGTACGAAACAGTTGCAGAGATGGCTCCCGAGATAATTTCGGGCAAGCGCAAGATGTACAAGGGCGTAAGCCCCAACGTGGACTTCTACTCCGGTCTTATCTACCGTATGCTGGATCTCCCCTGCGAGCTGTTCACTCCCATTTTCGCGGTTGCGAGAATTTCGGGCTGGAGTGCGCACCGTATCGAGGAGATACAGAACGCAGGCAAGATAATCCGTCCGCAGTACGTAAGCGTTATCCCCGAAAGAGGCTATACAGATATGTCGCAGAGATAAATAAGAACATTCAAGGCGGAGCTTTTGCTCCGCCTTTTCTATTTATACAGGTTTATTATCTGAATATTTTTCCTTTCCGCCATTCGCACGGTCTGACCTGTACCGCTTCTGAAATTTCTTGTATTGTAATAGCATACGCATATATCCGCCTTGTCAATAAGGCGCTGATTGCGCGCTTTCATACAGCCGTCATGATACTCCTCGCTGATATATTCCACACTGTCGGCAAAGCTCAGAATGTTATAATACTGTTGCTTCTGCTGTTCGGTCCATTTCATACACTGCTGCTCAGAAGAGCACGGAAGCACCAGATTGAGCGTAATTTCAGGATACCTTTGCCGCAGTTCGCATACTGTAGCTGAACACATCATATCCCATCCTATAGCACCGCCTGCATAGAAATTCTTTACACCGTTTTCAATAAGCCTGCACAGCAGAGCTTCAAGCTCGGTATGCAGCCGAGCATTTTCAGCAGGTATAGTACGATGTCCGGTAAAGCAACAATTTTTCATTTCAAACCACCTGAAATTCAGTATTTATAATACCATTATAGGACTATTAGTCCTATTTGTCAATAGGACATATACTCCTAGGGTATTATATTCATGGGTGATGAAAATGACTTTCAGATTACGTGACTTAAGAGAAGATAATGACCTGACGCAAAAGCAAATATCAGAATATCTGCTGTGCGACCAATCACTGTACTCAAAATATGAACGGGGCGAGCGTGAAATTCCGCTCAAGCTCATAATAAAACTAGCCGACTATTATAATGTCAGCATCGATTATTTAGTCGGCAGGAGCAAAAACAAATAAACGTTAGGCGGAGTTTTTGCTCCGCCTTTGTTGTTTGCGATATCATCGGCGGCGTGAGGCAAGTCGGATCGTAGCCA
>JAZQEQ010000091.1:0-1553 GCA_045539055.1 Oscillospiraceae bacterium
ATTTTGGGATCAGCTGCGACAGTCTTGCTATCTCGGCGGAAAGCTCCTCCATTCGCGGCTTCTCCTTGTCGCAAAGCCGCTTTTCCTCCTCTGCCGCGGTCTTTTCCGCGAGTGCCTCCTCCGCGCCGTCCGAAAGCTCCGCTATCGAAACCCCGCACTCAACGAGCGAAGCGCGCAGATTGACCGCCTCGTCATAAGCCGAGCGCAGCTCTGCCGCACGGCTCATACGCTCGAGAAGCTGTGTCTTTTCGCCTATCTCCGCGGCTCTCTCCGACAAAGCCGCGCAGTGCGCCCTTGCCGATCTGAGCTCGTCCAGTGCCTGGTTGTGCTGAAGTGCAGCGTTCTTCTCCGCCGCAAGCTCCGATATGCCGCGATCAAGCCGCGCTATCTCTGCGCCTGCCGCTTCGGCTCTTTCCTTTGCGGCTTTCTCCTTTTCGGAAAGCAGCGCGAATATCTCCTCGGCAAAATCAAGCGACCTGCGCTCGTCCGAAAGCCCGAGCTGCTCATCACCGAGAGTCGTTTCAAAATCGCGGCGCAGCACCTTTATAGTTTCCTCCGCCTTGTCGGACTCGGACTTCAACAGCGCCGCGTAGCGCTCGTAAAGCTCGGTACCGAACAGCTTTCTGAGGGTCTTTTCCCTCTCCTTTGAGTCAAGCCGCAGGAACTTGTCAAACTCGCCCTGCGCAAGCATCGAAACGCGGCAGAACGACTCATAATCAAAGCCCGTAAGCTCATATATATTCTCGGCTATCTCGTCATTTCTTTCCCAGTAGCCGCCCGCGTCGTCCGAAAGGTAATGGTCGGACTTCTTTTTGTTCTCGGTAGCGCGATAGGCGGTGTAGGTGCGCTCGCCCACTCTGAAGGTGAGCTTTGCAAAGCTCTTCGCCTTTGGGTCAGCGTGCTGACTGCGCAGTGTTTTCGCATCGCGCACCGAGCCGCTGGTCCTGCCGAACAGCGCAAAGGTTATGCCGTCAAAAATGGTAGTCTTGCCTGCGCCTGTATCGCCCGTTATAAGGAACACCTTTCCCATGAACGGTGTAAAGTCCACGGCCTCCTCGCCTGCATACGGTCCGAATGCGGACAAGGTAAGGCTTTCTATCTTCATCTGTCAGCCTCCTTTTCCGCCTGTCGGAACAGCTCCTCCGCCGTTTCAAGCAGGCTCTCGCTTATGTCATCGCCCGTTACTTCTCTGAAAAAGCCGCCGAAAAGCTCGGAAAATTCAAGCTCGCGGTACTCCGTCATGTCGGTCTGCTCCGCCTTTTTCTGCTGATAGCGGATGCTCACGCAGTTTGGGAACTTCGCGGTGATGCGCCTTGCAACGTCAAGCTCCGCGTTATCGCCCTCCACCGCAATGAACACGAAGTCCTCCGACGGCGCGTATCTGTCAGAGATGATGTTCTGAAAGCTGTCCTCGATAACTCGCACCGCACGAAGCGGCAGCAGCGGGATATTTTCCACCTCCGCGTTGCCCTCGCTGTCGATGTCGATGATGTCAAGATATTTCTGCGGACGCTCCGCCTCTTTCGCAGAAAAGCACACGGGCGAGCCGCAGT
>JAZQEQ010000092.1:0-8981 GCA_045539055.1 Oscillospiraceae bacterium
AACCGCGAGTACATCTTAAAGCGCACACAGGAAACTGACGACCTCGAAAAGGAGATCGCCGAGATGGAGGATATCCTTGCTGACAAGAAAAAGATCAGCAGGCTCATCATTGACGAGCTTCGTGATATCATCAAGAAATACGGACAGCCGCGCCGCACGATGTTCCTTTATGACGTTGCGGAAACAGAGTCGGTAGTTGAGGAAGAACTCCCCAAGGCATATCCCGTAAACCTGTTCTATACAAAGGAGGGCTATCTCAAGAAGATCACTCCGCAGTCGCTCAGAATGAGCAACCAGCAGAAGCTCAAAGAGGGCGACGAGATAGTATATCAGCGTGAAGTTTCAAGCAACTCCGAGTTGCTGTTCTTCACAGATAAGTTCCAGTGCTATAAGAGCCGCCTGAATGACTTTGAAGAGACTAAGGCAAGCGTGATGGGCGATTACGTTCCCGCAAAGCTCGGACTCGACGAGGGCGAAAGCATCACGTTCATGGCTGTAACTGAAAGCTACAAGGAGCAGCTCGTTATATTCTTCAAGAACGGTAAGTGCGCAAAGATACCGCTCAGCTCCTTTGAAACAAAAACAAAGCGCAAGAAGCTTCAGAACGCATATTCCGCACTTTCTGATGTAGTCGGAATGTTCGTTACCGAGGGTGACACGGATTTCGTATTGAAGTCCTCCGCGGGCAAGGTGCTTGTGTTCAATACCGCACTCGTACTTCCAAAGGCGGCAAGAGATACACAGGGCGTTCAGGTAATGCGCCTCACAAAGGCAGAGCTTACAGGTGCGTACCTGCTTGAGCTCAGTGATCTCAAAAAGCCCGAGGATTACCGTATAAAGACGATACCCTCGGCAGGTAGTGTCTCGGGAAAGGACATTTCCCAGCTCAGCTTATTCTGATATGAAATAATATTATTCCATTAAACGGAGGTAATTTAATATGCTTACAGATATCGAAATCGCTCAGCAGGCAAAAATGATGAAGATCAAGGACGTAGCGGCAAAGCTCGGAGTTACAGAGGACGAGCTGGAGCCCTACGGTCATTACAAGGCAAAGCTGTCACAGCAGCTTATTGACAGGGTAAAGGACAATCCCGATGGCAAGCTTATCCTTGTTACAGCGATCAATCCCACTCCCGCAGGTGAGGGCAAGACAACAACTTCTGTAGGTCTTGCAGAGGGCATGAACAAGATCGGTAAAAAGGCATGTCTTGCACTGCGTGAGCCCTCTCTTGGCCCCGTGTTTGGTGTTAAGGGCGGCGCAGCAGGCGGCGGCTATGCACAGGTAGTTCCCATGGAGGATATCAACCTGCACTTTACAGGCGATATGCACGCTATCACAGCAGCAAACAACCTGCTTGCAGCAATGCTCGACAACCATATCCAGCAGGGAAATGACCTCGGCATCGATGTAAGACGTATTCTGTTCAAGCGTTGTCTTGATATGAACGACAGAGCACTCAGAAACTGCGTTGTAGGTATGGGTGGCAAGGTTGACGGAATTCCGAGAGAGGATCACTTCCAGATCACTGTTGCTTCCGAGATAATGGCGATCCTCTGTCTTGCAAGCGACCTTAACGATCTGAAGCAGCGCCTCGGAAACATTCTTGTTGCATACAAGTACAACGGCGAGCCCGTTTATGCGCGTGACCTCAAGGCTGTCGGCGCAATGACAGCGCTCCTGAAGGAAGCGATCAACCCCAACCTCGTTCAGACGCTTGAAAACAACCCCGCTATCATTCACGGCGGTCCTTTTGCCAATATCGCGCATGGCTGTAACTCTGTAAGAGCAACAAAGCTCTCTCTGAAGCTTGCTGATTACACAATTACAGAGGCAGGCTTCGGCTCTGACCTCGGTGCAGAGAAGTTCTTTGATATCAAGTGCCGCTTTGCAGGCTTAAAGCCCGATTGCGTAGTTCTTGTAGCTACTATCCGTGCGCTGAAGTACAACGGCGGTGTTGCAAAGCCTGACCTCACCACAGAGAATGTCGAGGCTCTCAACAAGGGCATCGTAAACCTTGGTGTTCATATTGACAACATGAGAAAATACGGTGTTCCCGTTGTTGTAGCGATCAATCATTTCTACACCGATAGCGAGGCTGAGATAGCAGCAGTTCGCAAGTACTGCGAGGACAAGGGCGCTAAGGTTGCGTTCTCTGATGTATTCCTCAAGGGCGGCGAGGGCGCTATCGAGCTTGCAAATGCTGTTGTTGAGACTATTGAGAACGAAAAGAGCGACTTCAAGCCCCTCTATGACGAGAAGCTCACCATCAAGGAAAAACTCGACATCATCGCAAAGAATATTTACGGTGCGGACGGTGTTACATACACCGCAAAGGCTGAAAAGGCGATCAAGGAGATCGAGAGCCTCGGTCTTGACAGAGTTCCGATCTGCTGTGCAAAAACACAGTATTCTCTGTCTGACGATCCCACAAAGCTCGGCAGCCCCACAGGCTTCAACATTACAGTAAGCGATGCGAGAGTAAGTAACGGCGCAGGCTTCGTTGTTGTTTACACAGGTGATATCATGACTATGCCCGGACTTCCTAAGGTGCCCGCCGCAAACAATATCGATGTTGCTGAGGACGGCACCATCAGCGGCCTGTTCTGATATGAAAGAGTATATAACAAATTCTGTCGAGGAGACGATTGCCGCCGCCGAGGAGGTAGCTGCAGATCTCGCGGCAGGGGATATAATTCTTTATGAGGGCGACATGGGTGCAGGCAAGACCCATTTCACAAAGGGAATTGCAAAGCGCCTTGGTATTGATGACGAGATAACCAGTCCCACCTTCGCGCTTGTAAATGAGTATTACGGCGATATGCCGCTTTTCCACTTCGATCTTTATCGTATCGAAAGCTACGACGACCTTTACGCGATAGGCTTTTTTGACTATCTTGACCGCGGCGGAATAATCGCAGCTGAGTGGAGTGAGAATATTGCGGAGCTTAAAAGTGAGCTTGGTGATGTGATATCGGTCTGCATCGAAAAGCTGTCTGAAACAGGCAGAAGAATTAAGGTAAGCGGCAAGTATTTCGGAGATTGATATGAGTATTATCGATACATTTGACAGTAAAAGCGCAGAGATATTCTCGCCGCTCGATGTTATGCAGCCAAATCCTGAGATGCCAGAAACACTCATCGTGACGTTTGATGACCGCTTTACCTCTCAGCTTTCGGAGATGACAGAGCCGACGGTCGCGTGTGTTTTGTCTGCAGCCTATTGGATACCTGTGTACAGCTTTGAGTACAATGGCAGAAAGCTGGGCTTTTTCTGCAGCACCATCGGTGGCGCTGCGGCGGTCGGACTGCTGGAGGAGCTGCACGCGCTCGGTGCGAAAAGGGTGCTGTATTTCGGTTCCTGCGGCTCGCTTGATAAGGATATCACAGCAGGTCATCTGCTTGTGCCGACAGCTGCCTATCGTGACGAGGGCACAAGCTACCACTATGCGCCGCCCTCTGATTTCATCGAGGTACAGAGCGCTGACAGGCTGGCAGCGATATTTGACGAACTTTCCGTGCCGTACAACAGGACAAAAACATGGACTACCGACGCTGTCTATCGCGAAACACAGGATAATATGGCAAAGCGCAAGAGCGAGGGCTGCTCCGTTGTCGAGATGGAGTGTGCTTCGATAATGGCTGCGGCACAGTTCCGCAGCTATGATGTTTATCAGTTCCTTTATGCGGCGGATTGCCTTGACGGTGAGGAATGGGACAGCCGTATTCTCGGCAGAATGTCCGATGATATGCGAGAGCGTATTTTGAAAATAGCTATTGAAACAGCAATAAGGCTGTAACGGAGGCAAAAAATGATCCTAGGCATAGATTCTTCTGCGATAACCGCTGGCTGTGCGCTGTGCGACGGCGGCAGGATAATCGCGGAGCAGTTTCTTAATACAAAGCATACACATTCGCAGACGCTGCTTCCCATGGTTGAGAGTATGCTTAAAAGTGCGGATATCGCACTTTCTGATGTTGACGCTATCGCGATAACCTCGGGTCCCGGCTCGTTTACGGGACTGCGTATCGGTATTGCAAGCGTAAAGGGAATGGCAATGGGCGCAGAGAAGCCCTGCATCGAGGTGTCCACGCTTGAAGCGATAGCGTACAATTTTATCGGCATCGACGGCATTATCTGCTGTGCGATGGACGCGCGCTGCGGTCAGGTGTACAATGCACTTTTTACTAGCAGAAACGGTGTTATCACGCGTATGTGCGATGACAGAGCGATAAAGGCTGTTGATCTTTATGAGGAGATAAAGACCCTTGGCGGTCGTATAATCCTTGCAGGCGACGGCGCTGAGCTTCTTGATGAAGTTACAGAGCACAGCTTCACGCTTGCTCCGATGCCGCTGAGATATCAGCGCGGCTCGGGAGTGTGCTTTGCGGCTGAGGGCAGGGAAGCGGTAGAAGCAGCAACGCTAATGCCGACCTATCTCAGACTTCCGCAGGCTGAACGTGAAAGGCTCGAAAGGGAAAACCGCAAGTAACGGAGGCAAAAATGGAATTTATCAGACCTGCCGTCCCGTCGGACGCTTCGCGTATCGCGGAGATGATAGTTACCAATTACCGCGTTAATTTTTATCCCTTTTTCAATAATGACCCTTTTTATTTCGGTGAGTTGAATGTCGTTGATATGGCAAAGGAATACTCGGAAGGCTCAGAGGCGCTGAAAAATAGCTTTGTATATGATGACGGAGTTGTGAGAGGTGTTATCCGCGTAAAAGGCGATGAGATTGAAAAACTATATGTAGAGCCGCAGTTTCAAGGGCACGGAATTGGCGAAAAGCTGCTGCGCTTTGCTATATACACGCATCGCGCAAGCTTCTTGTGGGCGTTAGAATATAACAAACGCGGTATCGCATTTTATCGGAAGCACGGTTTTGAGCTTACAGGTGAGAAGATGATCGAAGATGATTGGGTGCCGCTTGTAAAAATGAAATTCGCCGATAAAAGCCGACCTATATTTCTTAAATAATACTTGACCTATCAAGTAAAAAGTAGTATAATATATCTATCCTTTTTGGATAATCTTTTCTGAAAAGAGGAAAAACAATGATAGCAATAGGCTGTGATCACGGCGGCTATGAGCTGAAGCTGGAAGTCATAAAGCATCTTGAGGAAAAAGGCGTGCAGTTTACAGACTGCGGCTGCAACGGCGAGGCGGTGGATTATCCCGACATCGCGGCTGCGACCTGTCAGAAGGTGCTTTCCGGTGAGTGCGATAAGGCAATACTTATCTGCGGCACGGGCATCGGCATCTCAATGGCTGCGAACAAAATAAAGGGAATACGCGCGGCACTCTGCGGCGACTGGTATTCCGCAAAGTACACAAGACTTCACAACGATGCAAATGCGCTTTGCATGGGCGGCCGCGTTATCGGCGCAGGACTTGCCTGCGAGATAGTCGATGTCTTTCTCAACACCGAGTTTGAGGGCGGCAGACACGCAAGACGCGTTGAAAAGGTAATGAAACTGGAGGAAAACTGATTATGAATAACGTACATGTATGCGACCATCCCCTCGTGCAGCACAAGATCTCTCTGCTGCGCGACAAGAATACAGGCTCCAAGGAGTTCAGAGAGCTGGTATCTGAGATATCTATGTTTATCTGCTATGAGGCAACTCGCGATCTGCCCCTGAAGGAGGTACAGATCGAAACCCCTCTGGCGCTTGCTAACGCAAAGATCATCAGCGGCAGAAAGGTAGCTTTTGTTCCGATCATGAGAGCAGGCCTCGGTATGGTTGACGGTGCACTGGCACTGGTTCCTGCTGCTAAGGTTGGTCATGTAGGTATCTACCGCGACAAGGCAAACAACAACTCTGCAGCTGAGTACTACTGCAAGCTGCCCTTTGATATTGCAAACCGCGAGGTAATCATCCTTGACCTCATGCTTGCAACAGGCGTTTCCGCAGTAAAGACTGTTGAGATCGTAAAGAACGCAGGCGCAAAGAACGTTAAGTTCATGTGCGTACTGACCTGCCCCGAGGGTATCAAAGCTCTGCAGGAGGCTCATCCCGATGTTGAGATCGTATGCGGCGCTATTGACGAGGGTCTGAACGAGAATCTGTACATCGTTCCCGGTATCGGCGACGGCGGCGACAGACTGTTCGGCACAAAGTAAGTATAAAGATTAGAATTTAAAGCTCTGAATTGGGGAACACGATATGCTGTGCTGTGTAAGCTGACAGCTGCCTGTGTTCGGTTCAGGGCTTTTTGTTTTTAGGAGGAAATTATGCCTGAGCTTAATGATTTTTTGAAAGCATTGAAAGATTTCTACAAAACCAATGAAGCCCCTAACAAAGAACAGATGACAGAATTTATCTTGAAATACGCCGATAATAAGGGAGAGAATTATACTTACGAGCTTCCCAATGGCAGTGCTTTTCAGTGCGGCGGCTTTGTTGACAGAAGCAAGCTTCCGAAGTACAGCCCGCGGACAATGGGCAGGCTTGGAAAGCTTATGACGGCAATAAATATGGAGATGCCACCAAAGCCCTGCGTGCGCTTAAAGCCAGTGCGCTCCGAGTGCACAGTATTTGACTCAAAGCTCGGCGGTACGCCTTATTTTCCGAAAGCTATGGATTACCCCACAGTGCGCGAGGGAAATTTTGCAGGCAGACCCCTTCGCCTGCTCGCACAGCTCAATTTCGGCACTCTGCCGCATATTGATGGCTTCCCCGAAAAGGGAATACTGCAGCTCTTTGCAGGCTGTGACGATGATGATGTGGTAGGCGTGGATTTCAAGGACTATTTCAATCAGAACGGCTTCCGCGTGATATATCATGAGCAGGTGTTGACGGACAGTTCTCAGCTTATCTCGGACGCTGATATGCCGCAGTTTGATCCCGAGGACTACAGCTTCCCCTTCAAGGGCGAGTTCCTGCTTAAGCCATCTAAACCCGAATACAGCGCGATAAGCGCCGCAGACTATCGCTTTGATGCCACTGTTGTGAAGTGCTACAATCGGATTTCCGATGCTGAAATAGTATCGCTTTTCGGCAATAAGCACAATAATGAGCTTGGACTGCGCATGGTGGACGAGCCGCTGTATGACGCGTTGTGGGACGCTTTCGGTGGCGGAACAGGTGCAAAATTCGGCGGAAGCCCGTACTTCACGCAGGACGATCCGCGCGGCTACGACGATGACATTGCTAAATGTGATACTCTGCTGTTCCAGCTTGACAGTGAGGGCGACGGTGCGGACGAGATAATGTGGGGCGACTGCGGCGTTGGTAATTTCTTTATCAGCGCGGAGGACCTTAAAAACTGCGACTTTTCCCGCGTGCTGTATACGTGGGACTGCTGCTGAGGTGTAAATTCATGACAAAAAGGAAACTGTTGATTGTAATAAGCGTTGCTTTGTTGGCGATGGCATTGATATTGGTGTATTTATTTACCATACCCAAACAAACTGTATCTTACGAAAAAACTATGCTGACCGATAATATAGGCAGCTTTGAAACAGCGGCAGAAACGTGCATGGAGCTTTATAAGAGCAACAAAGATGATAGTGATGTCTGGTTGTTCAATCTTGATGCCGATATTAATAATCTGGTTTGCTATAACAGCGGTAATCAATCACGCTATCCACTAACACAGGAGCAAAAGCAAGCTTTTACAACTGTAAAGTCTGTGTTCCGATTAGACCATCTTGGTTTCGCAAATTTGTTTGTAAATGAGGATTTTGCGTCATTTGGAATTGAGAATGGGAGCGCTTCGTTCATATATTCTCCCACCAATCAAAAGCCGAATTTTGTTAATTCGCCTGAACATAGTGATAACGATAGTATTTTTGTTGAACAGGTTACAGATAAATGGTTTTACGCCTGTAAATAATCGTTGTCATGTACGGGTACTATTGCTGATAATGTAACACGTTACACAGCACAACTATGCCGTTCACGCTGTCAAGATGGAATATTACACGATAATAAGGCGGTGCTTTTGTGCAGTATTTCAGCCGAAATCTGATTGACAGCCACAATAAACTGTGATATCATTATAAATGTTCTACTATATATTGATTTCAAAGGAAGGCAAAAATAATGATCTGGGTAGTTAAAAAAGACAATACCAAGGAAGAATTCAACGTACAGAAGGTTGTGAATGCGGTCAATAAGTCCGCAACACGCGTTATGTACAAATTTACCGAGGATGAGATAAAATATATCTGCGATTATGTTACGGACAAGGCGCGTGCGCTCGGAAAGGACGATATCTCTATTGCCGAGATGCACTACATCGTAGAGGGTGCGCTTGAAGCGACAAATCCCGCCGTTGCAAAGAGCTACAAAGACTATCGTAACTATAAGCAGGATTTCGTTTCCATGCTTGACGAGGTCTACAAAAAGAGCCAGTCCATCATGAACATTGGCGATAAGGAAAACTCCAACACCGACAGCGCGCTTGTTTCTACTAAGCGCAGCCTTATCTTCAACCAGCTCAATAAAGAGCTTTACCAGAAGTTCTTTATGACGACCGAGGAACTGCAGGCGTGCCGCGAGGGCTATATCTATGTTCATGACATGAGCGCGCGCCGCGACACCATGAATTGCTGTCTGTTTGATATGAAGAATGTCATGGAGGGCGGCTTTGAGATGGGCAACCTCTGGTATAACGAGCCCAAGACCCTGAACGTCGCCTTCGACGTCATCGGCGACATCGTCCTTTCCGCAGCCAGCCAGCAGTACGGCGGCTTTACCGTGCCTTCCGTAGACCTGCTGCTGGAACCCTTTGCGGAAAAGAGCTACGAAAAATACTACCGCAGATATATCGATCTGGGCCTGACTGCCCGCGTAGCCGACAGAGAGACCATGAAAGACATCCAGAAGGATTTCGACCAGGGTTTCCAGGGCTGGGAATATAAATTCAATACCGTTGCTTCCAGCCGCGGCGATTATCCCTTCATCACCATGACCTTCGGCACAGGCACAGGCAAATTCGCGAAGTTAGCGTCTATTTCCATGCTGAATG
>JAZQEQ010000093.1:0-7187 GCA_045539055.1 Oscillospiraceae bacterium
ATGGGAGAACGTCCTTCACCACCACCGTGAGGGTGATCGCAGGGGTTCATTACGGAACCTCTTACAGTAGGTCTCCAACCCATGTGACGCTTTCTACCAGCCTTACCGATATTTACGTTCGAGTGATCGATATTGCCTACCTGACCAATTGTAGCCATGCAGTTTACAGATATCTTTCTCATCTCGCCGGAAGGCAGTCTAACCAGTGCGTATGCTCCCTCTCTGCCCATCAGCTGAGCCATGTTACCAGCGGAGCGAACCAGCTGTGCGCCCTTGCCGGGGTGGAGCTCAATGTTGTGGATAACGGTACCTACGGGAATGTCTGCCAGAGCAAGAGCATTACCGGGCTTGATATCAGCGGCGCTGCCTGCACGAACTGTGTCGCCTACCTTGAGGCCATCGGGAGCGATGATGTATCTCTTCTCGCCATCCTCGTACTGAACGAGAGCGATGAATGCGGATCTGTTGGGATCGTACTCCAGAGTCATAACAGTAGCGTTCATGCCGAGCTTGTTTCTCTTGAAGTCGATAACGCGGTACTTTCTTCTGTTACCGCCACCGTGATGTCTTACGGTGATGCGACCGTAGCTGTTACGGCCTGCTGTCTTCTTTACGGGCTCTAAAAGGCTCTTTTCAGGAGCTACTTTAGATAAGCCGCTGTAATCAGTAACAGTCATGCCACGACGGCTGTTATTGACAGGCTTGTAAGTCTTAATAGCCATTGTACTTCACTCCTTACTTAAATCATTCCATCGAAGAACTCGATTGTCTTAGAGCCTTCTGCGAGAGTAACGATAGCCTTCTTCCAAGCGGAAGTATAGCCTTCGTTTCTGCCCATTCTCTTCTTCTTGCCGCGAACGCTTACGGTGTTAACCTTAGCAACCTTAACGCCCTTGAAGAGTGTCTCAACTGCCTTAGCGATCTCGATCTTGTTAGCATCCTTAGCAACCTTGAAAGTGTACTTACCAGCGGCCAGACACTCCATGCTGTGCTCTGTGATGATGGGCTTGATGATAATATCCTGAGCTGTCTTTACCATTATGCGTACACCTCCTCAAGCTTCTCCACAGCGCCCTTAACGATAACAAACTTGTTGCAGTTAAGGATGTCGTATACATTGAGAGTGTTAACCTGTGTGGTCTTAGCGCCCTCGATGTTTGCTGCGGACTTGATAACCTTGTTGTCAACGCTGTCCAGAACGATGAGAGTCTTCTTCTCAGCGCCCAGAGCCTTGAGCATTGCAACCATGGTCTTTGTCTTGAACTCGTCGGTCTTGATAGCGTCAACAACGATCATCTCGTTGTCAGCAACCTTGCAGGACAGTGCGGAAAGCATAGCCAGCTTCTTAACCTTCTTGTTCAGTGTAAATCTGTAGGAACGGGGCTTGGGGCCGAGTGCGATACCACCGTGTCTCCACTGGGGAGCTCTTGTGGAACCCTGTCTTGCGTGGCCTGTACCCTTCTGTCTCCAGGGCTTTCTACCGCCGCCGCTTACCTCTGTTCTGGTAAGTGTGGACTGTGTACCCTGACGCTGATTTGCGAGATAATTCACAACAGCGGAGTGCATTGCGGTCTTGTTAGGCTCAATGCCGAAAACTGCATCGTTAAGCTCGATTTCGGAAACGACCTTACCCGCCATATCTACTACGTTAATCTTTGACATGATAGTGTCCTCCCCTCTTAAGCCTTAACAGCGTCGCAGATTGTAACAACGCCGCCCTTAGGTCCAGGAACAGCACCCTTAACAGCGATGAGGTTGTTTTCAACATCAACCTTAACAACTACCAGGTTCTGTACTGTAACCTTCTCAGCACCCATGTGACCTGCCATGCCCTTGCCCTTGAAGATTCTCGAGGGGCTGGAGCAAGCACCCATAGAGCCTGCCTGTCTAACTACAGGACCGGAACCGTGGGACTCGTCAAGTCTGTGCTGGTTGTGACGCTTGATAGCGCCTGTGAAGCCCTTACCCTTGCTGGTACCTGCAACGTCGATAACGTCGCCCTCAGCAAAAACGTCAGCCTTGAGAACATCGCCTACATTCATGCCGGAGATGTCGTCAAAACGGAACTCCTTAAGGGTTCTCTTGAACGCTACGTCATTCTTCTTGAAGTGACCTGCCATGGGCTTGTTAACGTGCTTGGGAGTTGTATCTCCGAAGCCCAGCTGAACTGCCTCATAGCCGTCGTTCTCAGTGGTCTTCTTCTGAACCACTACGCAGGGACCCGCTTCGATAACTGTTACGGGAACGACCTTGCCTGCCTCGTCGAAGATCTGTGTCATACCGATCTTCTTGCCGATGATTGCCTTTGTCATTTCGGCTTTCCTCCTTTTGGTTATTGGTTGAGGTTTCCCCCAACATGACCAAGCACCTTAATGGTGCATGGTTAGTGGTTGACCGTAGTCAACATAACTCCAATGATCTATATTAGATATCCATTGAAATTTCTACGCCTGCGGGAAGCTCCAGTGTCTGCAGAGCCTCAACAGTCTTTGCGGAAGGACGGATAACGTCGATAAGACGCTTGTGAGTTCTCAGCTCGAACTGCTCACGGCTGTCCTTGTACTTGTGTACCGCTCTCAGGATAGTGATAACTTCCTTGTTTGTGGGGAGCGGAACGGGACCTGCTACTCTAGCACCTGTGCGTGTTGCTGTTTCAACGATCTTCTTAGCTGCTGCATCAACAACGCTGTGCTCGTAACCCTTGATCTTGATTCTTACCTTCTCGTTTGCTGCCATTTGATTTTTCAACTCCTTCTGTAGTTTGATACTGGCAAAAGCTTGTTTTGAAAAATCCACTGTACCGTGTGTTTCATTTTTACGTCATCTACCCGTTAGTTATCCGAACTCTTTCGGACACTTTAACAGCCGAATCAGCATCGAAATCCACGTTTTCTGTAAATCTTCTCCGCCCGATTTCAAACCGGACCTGCTCCGTCGAAATTACCGCATCGTTATGCGCAACCTCCGACTTCAACGCCTATGCCGTTTCTATTATGGTGCATAGTTATAGCTACACACCCGCAAAAATAATTGTACCATATCCCAAAGCCAATTGCAAGAACTAATTTCGCAGCCCAAAGAGAAATTTGCATTATTTTTCAGCTGGTTTTTATGCACTGTGCACAAAACGCCCAAAAATCGCAGTACAATGCGGAATATAGCCCTCGGATATGCCTATTTGTATATTTTTTGATGTGAAATTACATGGTATACTATTATAATATATAAGGAATTTTTAATTCAGCAGATCAGATCATTTATTGCCGCCGAAATAAGCTCCGCCCACCGAGCCGTAATAACATCCTCATAAACAGGGGATACAAGATAGCCTTTGTGCTTTGGCTCACCTGTGATCCCACTAAGCAGACTCACCATCGGTACACCTAATGCTATCACAGGCACTCCGACAAATTCCTTTGTCAGCGCCGGCATATCCTCCACCACTCCCGACCCTGGTTGTATCCCTGTATCAGACACCTGCACTGTTTTTCCTATACGATGCGGCGACTTGCACGCAAGAGCATCTATCGCCAACACACACGCCGCATCCACCTCTCTTGCAACCGCGCGCACCATCTTCGCTGTTTCTATGCCCGTATTTGCCGCTACATCCGTTTCCATCGCCACAACCCGCCTTTGCTCACCACCGCAGTTGATAAGCCGCACTACTCTTGCGCCAAGACTGTCATGCGTGATATCAGGATTACCAAGCCCCGCCACCAGTATCATACCCTTTCGCCGCACCAACTGTTCAATAGCTTTCTGAAGAAGCATCTGCACCGCGTGCTCATTCGGCTCGCCCTCTATTGTGATGTAACGCCCCTCGGCTTTTCCGACACGGCAAGAGTCAGCTTTTGATATTCTGACATCGGTTATCAGCGCCTTGCCGAATCGGCGGCGAAGCACCTTGCTTCCTCCCGAATTACCGATATTTTCCGAAACCTCTACCGCCAATGCTGTTCTGTACATAATTTTCTCCTCAAAAATCTTAAAAATTTTCTCAAAAACCCTTGCATTTTAAATTAAGTTGTGCTATAATGAAGTGTACTATGAGAAAAAATAAACCGAGCTTATAAAATTTTAACCTTTACGATGGTTTTTTTGGTGAATATAGATAGATTTCCCTTAAATATCGTAAAAATACAGAATCAAACGCTCGTAAAATTGATACGGAGGTGAAATACCATGGCAAACATTAAGTCCGCTAAGAAGAGAGTTCTGATCGCAAAGCAGAGAACAGAGGCTAACAAGGCTGCTAGAACAAAGCTGAGAACAGTTCTCAAGAGAGCGCGCGCTGAGGAAGCTGATGCTACTGCTGTAAAGACAGCTGTAGTTAGCATCGACAAGGCTGCAGGCAAGGGTCTTATCCACAAGAACAAGGCTGCTCGTCTTAAGAGCCAGCTCGCTAAGAAGGCTAACGCTTCTGCTTGATTTCCTTATACAGGATAGTTCACCCGCTCGCTTTGCTGCAGGCGGGTGTTTGTTTTTTTGTGTAGAATTATGGGTGCCATACATATAATAAAAGGCATCGCGAAAGGAGAAAAATATGAGAAGAACAGAAAGAGAAGTAACAGACATCGCCGAGATACAGCGTATCCTTGACGACGCAAAGGTGTGCCGTCTGGCACTGATCGACGGTGAGTTTCCCTACATCATACCGCTTTGCTTTGGCTATACCCTGGAAGGCGGAAACCTTGTGCTGTATTTCCACAGCGCTATGCAGGGCAAGAAGATAGACCTGATAAAGGAAAACAACAACGCCGCCTTTGAGATCGACAAAATGGGCGAGATAATCCACGGCGATATCGCGTGTAGCTTCACCGCACCGTACGAATGCATCACCGGCAGGGGAACAGTAGATATCATAAACGGTATCGAGAAGATAACGGGACTCAACTCGATCATGAACAAGTACGCAGGCGCAGGCGAGCACAAATACAGCGAGCAGTCGCTGAACAACGTGGCTATCCTGAAACTGACTGTTGATGAGTTCTGCTGCAAGGCACACAAGGTATAAAAAGCAACAGGGACGGAGACCGCCCCTGTTTTTGTTATTTATAAAGTTTTTCTGCCTCAGCATAGATCGGCGTTATTCTTGTCAACGGCTCTTCCTGCGGAAGTATCGTGACCTCCATAAGCTCACCCTCGTCCGCAAAAACAGGCTCGATAAGCGTTACGCATACCTCGCCGTATTCCTCTGATATCAAGCAATAACCTGTACCACTGTGCGGATCGTTGGATTTCACTTCACCCACAAAGGTCCCTCCGGCAAGCTCCTCGTACTGCGCGTTTCTCGCTAGCATATCAAGCTTAAGATAGTATTCCCAATCGTAAAGGCGAAGTCCTTTATCATCCTTTATATACAGCGCAGTCCTGCCGGGCACCGATACCCAGCCCTCGACTTCAGGCGCGGACTGTATCGAATCCTCATCATATGCACCAAATTCTATGACATCGCCACCCGCCTTGATGATATGTCCAACGGGAAGCTTCGCGCCGTTGAAACGCTCCAGCTGCTCTGCCTCGTCAAGCGCCTCGATAAGGTTAAGAATCTCTGTTCGGTAAGAATTATCTGCGCTTATCGGAGTAGACCTGTCCTCATACCAGCCTATAAGAAGCTTTTCATTGTTGACCGATGCCGCTTCAGCCTTGCTCTCATAACTGCTCAAACCCAGTATCAGCATTATCGCAAATATCAATGCAGTGAAATTCATATTGCCGCCCCCTTTGCAGATAAAACAATTCTATCCGCTAAAAGGTTGCAAAAAGCGCACCCCGCAGGGTGCGCTTCATAGTATGGAAATTACTTCTCAGGCTCTACCACATCAGCGTCGGGAGCGTTCTTGCGTACGCTTTCGATACCGTTTGTGCAGCTTGCCTTAGCCTTGTAGCCCTCGCTTGCGAGGATGGGCTCGCCGTTTCTTGCCTTCAGGCGGAAGCGGAACTCACCTGCATTGTCCTTGTAGATCTCAAACTTGGGGCACTTTGCAGCCTCAACGTTCTCAACTGTCTGATCCTCAACATTAGCGATGGGAGCATTCTTCTTGATGCTCTCAATGCTGTTCTTTGCGCTTGCGAGAGTGTTGAATACCTCGCCGCCGATGCCGATAACTTCACCGTTACCTGCCTTGAGGCTGATAGTAAAGCCTGTATTTGTTTCCTTGATAACAAACTTGCCCATTGTTATGTACCGTCCTTTCGTTATATAGAAGCGGAGCCCGCCTCAGTTTCGACCTTTGTATAGTGTAATTATAACAATTTTTTCAACACTTGTCAACCCTGTTTTTTACAATATCTCCAACGGGCATAAAACAGTTGCAATTTTCTCAACAATAATGTATAATAGTATAAGTGGTATTATTCCTTTTTATAACGGAGGATCTGATTATGAAACTCATATTCGCTATCATCAACAACGACGACAGCCATGCCGTTTCCACCGCCCTTACCAAAGAGGGCTTTCAGGCGACAAAGCTCGCTTCCACAGGCGGCTTTCTGATGGCAGGCAACACCACTTTCATGATATGCTCCGATGACGATAAGCTGGAGCAGGTCATCGAGGTAATCAAGAAGCACAGCCACAAGCGCAAGCAGTTCGTGCCCAATTCCGCAAGCTACGGAATGGGCAGCTACGCAAGCTTCCCTGTTGAAGTTCCTGTAGGCGGTGCAACGATATTTGTTACCAATATAGAAAGATTTGAGAAGGTATAATGCGCCTTTACGGAAAAGATACGCTGAAAAAGCGACTTGACGCGCACGCTGCCGAGGGCAGACTGCCCCACGCGATACTCCTTTGCGGAGAGCAGGGCTCGGGTAGACTCGTCATGGCAAACTATATCGCAAAGCTGTTCATGTGCGGCGCAAAGCCCTGTGACAGCTGCTCTGTCTGCTCAAAGATAGATTCCTTTGCGCACCCTGACATCATCTTTGTGAAAAGGGAATGCGGCGGAAAATATAATCTTGACGAAGCAGGCAAAAACGGGCTGGTATCAATGCGCCGTGTGATGGAAAGCATAGTAATAAAGCCCAATGACGGAAACATCAAGATATACATCTTCGAGGACGCAGACGAAATGTCCGTGCAGATACAGAATACTCTGCTCAAGACTATCGAAGAACCTGCACCGTTCCTGCGATTTGTATTCACCTGTCAGAGCACCGACCCGATAATCGAAACTATACGCTCG
>JAZQEQ010000094.1:0-4454 GCA_045539055.1 Oscillospiraceae bacterium
CTGCATATCCAGAGATTTCTGAGCGGCTCTCAGGGCGGAGATCAGCAGCTTGCTTCCAGCATCTCCTGCAATGAGATCGACCTGCTTGTGTTCTTCCGCGATCCCATGCATGCGAAGGCTCATGAGCCGAACGACAATAATATCCTGCGTCTGTGCGATGTACATAATATTCCTATGGCTACAAATATCGCTACTGCTGAGGCGCTTATCCATGCGCTTGAGCGCGGCGACCTTGACTGGCGCGAGTATATGCGTTAAGTCTTATATTTGTGATCAAAGCGTACCTGTTTTTCAGGTGCGCTTTTTTATGTTTAGGGCTGTATTTCGCTTGCATTTTACAGCGATTTATGGTATGATATAAAAGTATATTTGTGCTTATTTATAAATTCACAGTCGTTATAACGGCAGAAAGGAATACAACTATGAACATCAAACCTCAGAAGGGAATGCAGGAATACCTGCCCGAAGCAGCGGCACAGCGTGACCGCCTTATGAACATTATTCTCGATACTTACACAAAGAGTGGATTTACCCGTATCTACACTCCCGCTGTTGAGAGCGCGGAGAACCTTGACAAGAGCGACGGCGGTGATAACCTCAACCTTATCTTCCGCATCATGAAGCGCGGCGATAAGCTGGCTTCTGCGCTTGCAAAGACCCCTGTTGACGAAAAGGAGCTGTGCGATCTCGGTCTGAGATACGACCTTACACTGCCGCTTTCGCGTTACTATGCGAACAACCGTAACAGCCTGCCCAATCCTTTTAAGGTTATTCAGATCGACAAGGTATATCGTGCAGAAAGACCGCAGCGCGGCAGACTCCGTGAGTTTGTGCAGTGCGATATCGACATCCTCGGCTCCGACAGCTATGTTAATGAGATCGAGCTGATAAACGTTACAGCAAAGGCTCTTTCCAAGATCGGCATCGGCGAGTTTACCGTTCGCGTGAACGACCGCAGAGTGCTGAGAAACTCCCTTATGACCATGGGCTTCCCCGAGGAGAGTCTAGACACCGTTTCCGTAAGCTTTGACAAGCTCGACAAGATCGGCGCCGAGGGCGTTGCCGCAGAGCTTAACGAAAAGGGTATGCCCGAGGCTGCTATCAAGGCGCTGACAGGTCTGCTTGAAAAGGGCAAGCTTACCCTTGACGACATGGCTGAATACTGCTCCGAGGACGCTAAGGAGATACTGGAGCAGCTTCGTACAGTCATCACAACTGCCGACAAGCTCTCCGACGGCTACTCAGTTGAGTTTGATCCCTCTCTGGTAAGAGGTCAGGGCTACTACACAGGCACAGTTTTCGAGGTAGCAAGCAAGCAGTTCGGCGGCACAGTTGCAGGCGGCGGACGCTATGACAACCTCATCGGCAGATTTACAGGCGATACCGTTCCCGCAGTTGGCTTCTCCATCGGCTTTGAGCGTATCTTCTCCATCGTTCAGGAGAACAATATCCAGCTTGCAGGAACTCGCAAAAAGACCGCTGTTCTGTACAAGGCAGAGGACGTCCTTGACGCTATCGCAAAGCAGGACGAGCTTATGGCTGACAGTGATGTAACACTCGTTCTCGTCCCCAATCCCAAGAAGATAGACAAGGTGTACAGCAGAGTTAAGCAGCAGGGATTTGATGAGATAGTTAAGGTGAATTTGTAAGATAAATTCGAATTTTATAGGAGTAGGTTATGCTCAATAAAATCAAAACAAATCCATTTGCAATGATAATATGGTTAATGCTTTCATGTGTTGTTCATATTGTTTTGTTTAATTCCAAAGTTAATTCTGATTATCAAATATGGCAACGAATTCTTATCTTAATCATAGCTTTGTGCTTTGCTTTTCCGATGCATGAATTACTGCATTTCGTATTTATGAAGATGTTTTGTAAAGGCAGCGTAAAGATCAAAATTATGAAAGGTCCGATGGGGTTACCTACATTTGGAACGGTAGCACATGCAGAATTCAAAAAGTGGCAGATGGTTACTATTTATTTAGCACCGCTCGTTTTATTGACGTTAACCCTCGATATAATTTTTGCGTTTTGTGTTAAAGTTGAACTGGTATTTTTCGTCATTTCAGTATGTAATTCCGCGGGTTGCTTTTATGATATTGTTGATACATTGATAGTGGCGAATAAAAAGAGTTAGGAAATTTCTATAAATCGAATTCATATTAACCCAAATTTAACTACCATACAAAAACAAGAGGTCAACATGAAAAAACAATTTCTTGAAATAGGCAAGATAGTTGCCACACAGGGAATCCGCGGCGAGGTGAGAGCGCAGTATTACTGCGACAGCGCCGAGGTGCTGTGCGATTTTGATACGCTGTACTTCGACAGAGGTAAGACCGAGGTGCACGTTACACGCGCTTACCCACACAAAAACATAGTTGTTATGAAGATAGAGGGTATCGACACCATCGAGCAGGCACAGCCTGTTATCGGAAAGATACTTTACATGGATAGGGACGACGCGGAGCTTGAAGAGGGTCTGTATTTCATTCAGGACATCATCGGACTTACTGTAAAGGACGTTGATACAGGCGCAGTTTACGGCAAGATAACCGATGTTTATCAGAACGGCGCAAGCGACGTTTATTCCATAAAAAAGGACGGCGGAGAGCTTATGTTCCCGTGCATCGACGAGGTAGTTATCAAGACCGACATCGAGAACGGCGAAATGCTGATAAGACCGCTTAAAGGACTATTTGAGGACGAGGAAAATGCGGATTGATATTGCAACGCTGTTTCCCGATATGTGCGACAGTGTTCTGCATGAGAGCATAATCGGCAGGGCAATAAAGAACGGGCATATCGAGATATACTCCCATAATATCAGAAACTACTCCACAAATAAGCACCGCCGCGTTGACGACACTCCATACGGCGGCGGTACAGGCATGGTGATGCAGGCGCAGCCTATCTATGATTGCATCATGGATATCGCGGCAAAGCACGCAAAAAGGCCGCGTATCATCTATATGTCACCGCAAGGAGAAACGCTGACACAGGAAAAGGTAAAGGAGCTTGCCGAGGAGGAGGGTCTGATACTCCTCTGCGGTCATTACGAGGGAGTAGACCAGCGTGTCCTTGACGAGCTTGAATGTGAGGAGCTTTCTGTCGGAGATTATGTGCTGACAGGCGGAGAATTGCCCGCGCTTATCGTAGCTGACGCTGTGGCGAGGTTGCAGAAAGGCGTGCTCCCGAATGAGGACGCTTACAGCATCGAGAGCCATTTCAACGGACTTCTTGAATATCCGCAGTATACTATGCCGCGCGAGTGGCGGGGCAGAGAGGTGCCTGTCGAGCTTACACTGGGAAATCATGAAGTGATATCCGAGTGGCAGAGAAAGGCGGCACTCAGAGTAACAGAGGCAAAGCGCCCCGATATGCACGAGGAGTATATGGATAAGCTGGTGGAAAGCTTCTGGCAGGGCTTTCTTGAAGCCAAAGGACTTTCCGAGGATACGGACTATATCCAGATATTCCGTTTAGGTCGCAATGAGGGAGAGTCCAACAGGCTGCTGAAGCTTGTGCTCCGCGGAAAGAAGCGTGCCACTACCTGCCTTTATACTGACGATATTCTGCCCGAAAAGGGTGATTACGGTATAGTTACCGACTGGGACGGAGTTCCGCGCTGCGTGATAAGAACGACAAGGGTGCAGGTAATTCCGTTCAATGAGATAACGCTCGAGCAGGCGCTTAAAGAGGGCGAGGACAAGACCCTCGAAGCATGGCAGGAAACGCACAGGGCGGTCTACAGCAGAAACGCAGAGCAGCTCGGATGTGAGTTCTCTGAGGACTGTAAGATAGTATATGAAGATTTTCGTGTTGAATATAAGAGGTAAACATGACAAAAAACGCATTTATTGCAATAACAGGAAGGGCTAACGCAGGCAAATCCTCGCTGACAAATCTTCTTGTCGGCGAAAAGGTATCCATCGTCAGCGAAAAGCCACAGACCACAAGAAACCGTATAAACGGTGTGCTGACCGAGGGAGATATCCAGTATGTTTTTATCGACACCCCAGGTATGCACAAGCCCAAGACCAAGCTCTCCGAGCACATGGTGAAGTCTATCCGCACGAGCGTTGACGATGTTGACTGTGCTATCCTTATGGTAGACGTTACAAAGAAGCTCTCCGCAATCGAGCAGGATCTTATCAGAAGCTTTGCGGCTCACGGCACAGAAGTCATTCTGTTGCTGAACAAGATCGACCTGCTCAAATCCAAAAGCGAGGTACTTGGAATTATTCAGCAGTACAGCGAGCTTTACGATTTCGCTGAGATAATTCCGATAAGCGTAAAAAACCGCGTAAACACCGACAAGATAATGCCGATACTGGAGAAGTACGCGGTCGAGGGCGAGCATTTCTTCCCCGATGACATCGCGACCGACCGCACAGAGCGCTTTATGTGCGCCGAGATAGTGCGTGAAAAGGTGCTTTGGACGATGCAGG
>JAZQEQ010000095.1:0-2086 GCA_045539055.1 Oscillospiraceae bacterium
ATACCGAATTTGAGTCCTTTTGAGTGGATATAATCAGCAACAGGCTTTATGCCATTCGGAAACTTGTTTTTATCCGCAACAAGTCTGCCGTTTTCATCGCGCTGCTTTTCGCTCCAGCAGTCGTCTATCACTATGTATTCATAGCCCGCGTCCTTAAGTCCGCTCTCGATAAAAAAGTCTGCTGTTGTTCTGATAAGCTCCTCGTTTATGTTCCAGCCGAATGTGTTCCAGGAGTTCCATCCCATAGGAGGTGTATGTGCAAGAGGTGTATTCATAACTAAATTTCCTTTCTGTAAGCATTGTATACTGCCACTGAAATAATGATACCATTTTCTGAATATCCAGTCAATCATAAATTATGAAATCATTTCATGGTTTTAGTTTCAAAAATCTATATCGATAAGTGAAAACCGCTATATATTCGAGGATATAGCCTATCTGCCCTATTTCAAAAAACCAATTTCCACTTGACATTCCTGCTCAAAAGTATTAAACTGATAGCATAAACACGAAAGGGTGATCTCATGGCGGTAAAGTTCAACAATCATGTATATCCCTACATCGAACAGGTGAAGGATCTGCCTGTATTCCTGACAGGTATAGGCGGCACGGAATATCACGGTCACACAAGGCGCACCGAGGGTTATTGCTGGCATCAGATATTGTACAGTGCAAAGGGCGGCGGAACACTGAAATACGGCAATACGACCATCCCCCTCACAGATAACTGCTATTTCTTTCTGCCTGCAAATGTGCCGCATGAATACTACCCCAACGGCGACAAATGGGATGTGCGATGGGTCGTGTTCGACGGGTACGCCTGCGATCAGATACTGGGACAGCTGGGGCTTACAAAGCCTGTTGTCGTAGTCCCCGACAACAACACCCGTATGCTTAAGCTGTTTGACAAAATGTTCGTTGCGCTGAGGTCCGATAAGGTCTACGGAAACTACACCTGCTCAGGGCTCGTATATCAGTATATCATGGAGTTTCACCGTCTGGCTTCTGACAAAAGCGTTGCAGGCGGCGCTGACAGGAGCGATATCCTTGCGCCTGCGCTGAACTATATAGAAGAACATTTCAGAGAGGATTTCCCTCTTACTGTTCTTGCTGATGTGGCAGGAATAACACCGCAATATCTGTGCAGAGTCTTCCGTCAGACGATGAATATCCGCCCCAACGAATACATCACCCGCCGCCGCTTGCAGGAGGCGATGCGTCTGCTTATAGACACCGATGCGCAGTTATCTGAAATAGCAGTTCGGTCGGGCTTTTCCGACGCGGGCTATTTCGGGACGGTATTCAAAAAATATAACGGCACGACTCCTGTGGAATACAGAAAAGCAAACAGCACAAGGCTGTGACAGATGCGATCTCTGTGAATTTCATAGCTGTGTGCCGTATCAGATCATACGCTCGCGTGCAGCGTATATGGGACAGGTGTTTTCTCGGCGATATGCCTGTTTGTGCTTTGAACGCATGGGAAAGATAATTATGCCGTCCTTGCTTATAAATGTGGTTTACTTTTCCATTGGTATGTGTTAAAATATAAAAAAACTGAAAGGACTTTACCACCATGAAGATAAACGATAACTGGCGCATGCTGTATAACGGAAAGGAATATGCCTGCGGAGATATTCCGATATCCTGCCTTACTACGCTGAGAAATGTGGGAGAGGCTCCCGATTTCTATGTGGGAGAAAATCAGTATGCAGCAGCGGAATTATGCAGGACAGGCTGCTCGTTTGTTACGGAATTCACTGCGCCCGAATGTGATTCGCCCTGTCTTGTCTTTTACGGAGTGGATACCATAGCGGATATCATCCTCAACGGCGAGGTGATAGGTCATTGTGATAATATGCACCGCACCTGGCGCTTTCCGCTGAAAGCGGAACAGCTGCACCAGACCAACACTCTTGAGGTGTGCATAGCCTCGCCCTTGGAGTATGTGGAACGTGCGGCAAAGGAGCGCCCCATCTACGGAGTGGACAGCACGGTTGAGGGCTTTCCGCATATCCGTAAGGCGCATTATATGTACGGCTGGGACTGGGGTGCAGTTATCCCGGATATGGGAATATTCCGTGAT
>JAZQEQ010000096.1:0-2467 GCA_045539055.1 Oscillospiraceae bacterium
GCTCTTGCAGCCTCGATAGAAGCGTTGAGTGCAAGGATATTGGTCTGGAATGCGATATTGTCGATAGTCTTGATGATAGCGCTGATAGCCTCGGACTTCTCGCGGATATTCTCGATAGCTGCAAGCAGCTCCTTCATCATATCTGCGCCGCGCTGTGCGTTATCATTAGCCTCGTTGGTAACACCAAGTACCTGAGAGGAGATCTGAGCTGTTGCATTAGCCTTATCGGTGATTCCGCCGATAGTGGAGAGGATCTCATCAACTGCCTCAGCCTCCTTGATGGCTGTATCGGACAGATGCTTGGAGCCCTCAGCAACCTGAGCCGCACCGGACTTAAATGTATCTACGCTGTCCTTAACTGCTGTAAAGGACTCGTTGAGGGACTGTGTGATCTCTTCAAGAGAGATTCCGAGAGCCTCGAAGTCGCCCTTATACTCGATAGAGGACTTGGCTGTGAGGTTGCCCGAAGCGATCTCAGCAAGAACGTCCTTGATATCGGTTATGTACTTGTTAAGCTCAGTGATGGTTGTTGTAAGCGAGTCTGTAAGTATCTTGGTCTCGTCGTTGGGAACCTTGATAACGAACTCGGAGGAGATATCGCCCTCGGACAGCTTCTGGATACGTGTTGCTGTCTGTGTGATGGGCTTTGTGATCTTGTTTGCAACACCCACGCAGATGAAGCATACAAGGATAATGATAGTTACAGAAAGGATAGTGGAAATGATAAGATTTGTAACGATGTCATTTGTTACAGGTGTGTAGTTAAGGCTTACAGCGATCGTCCAGCCATCTGTCATCTCAATAGGCGCATAAGCTGCAAGGTACTCAACACCACCGGCGTGGTAACGGAGCGTACCCTCCTCGCCCTTCATCATAGCGTCAGCAAGCTGTACAAGACCTGCATCCTCGTGTTCCTTGTAGGATACGCAGTTTGTAACGAGCGCCATATCGGTAGCCGCTACAACTACACCATCCTTATCAAGAACGACTACGTTGCTTCCCTCTGTGATGCTGTCGAGGCCCTCAGAGAAGGAGCCGGGTGTGATACCGCCGCAGACAACTCCGTCAAACTCACCTGTGTTAAGCTTAACGGCAAGGATCATAACAAACTCATTGATAGCGTCTGTATCGGCAAGGCGACGGTTGAGCGGCGAGGACAACGTATTAAGTCCGCCGTACGCTCTCTGGAAATAGTCGCGATCGGCAATGTTTGTTTCAACCAGAGTATTACCGTCCTTATCGGCAAGATCAAGGAACTTGAACATTGTGCCGGAAGCAACCTGCGTCATAGCCATCTTTCTGGTACCGACCGCAAGATTGGGGTTTGTTGCGTTGAGCAGCTGGGGGTTATTAGTAACGCTGTTCAGCTGTGTAAACAGAGCATCAAGCTTTGTATCCATCGTAAGTGAATAGGATGTAACAAGTGCCTTTGCCTGATCGGTATAAGATGTCTGATAGGAATTGATAGTGCTTATGATGGAGTATACCTGCATCAGAACAACGGATGCAATTACACTTATGATAGTAAGGCGCAGGATCCTGTACTTGATCCTTGTGGTGCCCTTACCCATCTTAACTTCTTCTACGCCGTCAGCATCGTCTCCGCCCTTCAGCTTAGCGAACAGCTTCTTGATGCCGCCTACTGCCTTTCCGCAGACAGCCTTTACCTTATCAAAGAAAGTGGGGCCTTCCTTTTTCTCCTTGGGAGCCTTAGGTGCCTTTTCCTTCTTTTCCTTCTTGGGAGCGACCTTTTCCTCAGCCTCGGCAACGAGAACAGCATCAGCCTGCTCCTCAGGAGCCTCTGCAGCTGCCTGATCTACATCAGCGAGGATCTTGTCCACTTCGTCCATAGCCTGCTGAGCATCATCAGCGATATCAGCAACATTCTCAACAGCCGCTTCAGCTTCAGCCTTTGCTGCCTTTGCTGCCTTCTTGGCCTTTCTGCCCTTCTTCTGCTTTGCGGGCTTCTCCTGTTTTGCAGTTATCTCCTCTACGATCTCAGAAACAGCTTCAGCAGCGTCAACGCTTTCAACAGCTTCAGCCGCAGGCTCTGCAGCCTCAGCCACTACATCAGCGATATCAGATGCCTCACCGAGCTTCTCGGCAGCGTCTTCAACGACCGCAGCAGCCTCCTCAACGTTTTCGAAAACAGCCTCGGAGAGCGCAGGCTCGCCATCCATGGCATACTTATCATCAAATGCTGCGCCAACAGCATTTACCTCATCATCGGGTAAATTGATGTTAATATCCTTTTTCATGTGGGGTTATACCTCCAACTATAATATTTAATACTACTATAATAGCATTTTTTATCAATTATTTCAAGGGTCAAAACCAACATTTGTCGAATGTGCACAAAATTTCACTATACTACTGGTAGAAAAAATCAAATTGTTGTATATTTTAATATATTTCAAGTTAAAAGCCCGGATATTTATCCGGGCTTTATATGCTTTTATTAAATTTC
>JAZQEQ010000097.1:0-5727 GCA_045539055.1 Oscillospiraceae bacterium
CAGAAGCGCATATCTCCGTCAGACTCCTCGCCTCGAAGTCCGTGGTTTACATGGCAGGCGGAAAGTGTAAAGCCGAGCTGCCCCGAAAGCTGCTTCATTGCGCACAAAAGGGAAACGCTGTCTGCGCCGCCCGAAAGTGCGATGACAACAGCGTCCCCGTCGGATATCATGTTGTAGTCTGAGATCGCGCGTGCGATCTTTTCGTAAAACTGCTCCATTTTACTGCTCCGTGCGGACAAGCTCCGCGTTTGTAAATCTTGTATACTCGCCGTCCCAGCCGAGTGCAACTGTGCCTGTTTCACCGTGACGGTTCTTCTGCACGATGCATTCGCAGGCGTTTACGTTCGGGTCGGTCTTGTCGTAATACGCGTTTCTGTAAAGGAACATTACGATGTCCGCGTCCTGCTCGATAGAGCCAGATTCACGCAGGTCTGACAGCAGCGGTCGCTTGTCGGGACGCTGCTCAGGGCCTCGCGCGAGCTGCGACAGGCATATTACGGGAACGTCAAGCTCCTTTGCCATTATCTTGAGGTTTCTTGTGATATCGGAGATCTCGACAACTCGGTTGCCGCCGAAGTTCTTTGTGGAGCTCATCAGCTGCAGGTAGTCGATTATTACAAGACCGAGGTTCTTTATGCGGCGGAGCTTTGATTTTATGCCCGCTACATTCACACCTGCGGTATCGTCTATGTAGATATTGAGTCGCGACAGGATATCGGCAGCCCTGCCGACGTCGCGCCATTTCTCTGTTGAGATATTGCCTGTGCGCATCTGGTCGGAGCTTAGAGAGGCTTCAGAGCTTATCATTCTGCCAACTATCTGCTCCTTGGACATTTCCAGGCTGAACACGGCTATTGCCTTGTCGGGATATTTCTTGCCGACGTTTGTGGCGATATTCATTGCAAACGAGGTCTTACCCATACCGGGACGTGCCGCGAGGATGATAAGGTCGGACTTGTTCAGTCCGTGTATACGCTTGTCAAGTCCCGTAAACAGCGTTGACAGACCCGTCATGGCAGGGCCGCCCTCGCTTGCGGCGCGTGACAGTTCGTTGAGCGCGTTTATTCTGTCGAGCACGATGCCGCTGATGTGGGTAAGTCCCTTGACTTCAGTGCCGCTGCGTATCTCAAAGATGCGCTGCTCAGCGAAGTCAACGAGGGTCTCGGCGTCCTGTCCGCCTGCGTTTGCGGTGTCTATTATGTCCTTTGCCGCAAAGATAAGGCTGCGGACCATGAAGCGCTCGGTGACGATATCAGCATACTTTGCGACGGATTTTATACTGGGCGCCGCTGAGGTGAGGCGCACAAGGTATTCCTTTGCCTGCTCGGCGGTCTCGAATATGCCCTGCACCATCAGCTTTTCAAGCGCGGTGACGATATCTATCTTCTCGCCCGACAGGAACATCTGCAGAAACACTGCGTAGATATCCTTGTGCAGCGCGATGTGGAAATGCTCGGGCTGGAGCAGGGTAGCTATCTCAGCCATACATTCGCCGTCAAGCAGCACCGCACCGAGCACCGACTGCTCCGCGTCTAGGTTGTAGGGCAGGTTGATGCCCGAAATATCGTATTCAGCCATATCAGCCCTCTACAACGCTTACTGTGAACTTTGCAGAAACACCTGCGTACAGCTTTGCTTCAGCCGCAAAATCGCCGAAGCCCTCGATCTTCATGCCGATGTTGATCTTCTTCTTGTCAACATCGCAGCCGAGAGTCTGCTTGATAGCAGCGGATACTTCCTTTGAAGTAACTGTGCCGAACAGTCTGCCGTTTGCACCTGCCTTAGCCTTTACCTCGATCTTCTTGTCCTGAAGCTTCTCTGCGATAGCCTTTGCGTTTGCTGTGTCAACATCGATAACATGCTGAGCGTGATCCTTCTGACCCTGCAGTATGTTGAGGTTCTTTGCATTAGCCTCCTGTGCGAGACCCTTCTTGATGAGGCAGTTGATAGCGTAGCCGTCCTTTACCTCGTGGATCTCGCCCTTCTTGCCTGTGCCCTTAACGTCCTGTAAAAGTATTACCTTCATTTTGATTTCCTCCTGTGTTTAAGTCTGCGAAAGACTGTCGAAATAAGCATCGATAGCCTCATATAGCTTGCGGACAGCTTCGGTATCTGAAAGCTCGTACAGCTGCGCGCCTGCCATAGTCTGGTGACCGCCGCCGTCGTCCTTCTTGTTGCCGAGGCTCTCCATGATTATCTGTACATTTATCTTTCCGAGCGACCTTGCACTGAATGCCCAGCCGCCGTTTTCGATGGGGTATACGGTAAACGAAGCGTCAACTCCGCTGATATACAGCATCTCGTCAGCCGCCTGCGAGCATACCACGCGCATATCGGAGAATGTTTCGTCCACAAGTGCGATAGCGCAGCTGCGGTATATCTCGGCTGCGGAGATGATCTCTGATTTTTTCGCCTTGCTCTGCATTGATGTAGCGAACAGCTCCTTTACGGAAACTGTATCCGCGCCCATCTTTTTAAGGAATGCCGCTGCCTCGAATGTGGAAACGCCCGAGCGCATTACGAAGTCCTTTGTATCAAGCGTGATACCTGCGAGCAGCGCTTCGGCTTCGAGGGGCGTCAGTATCGGGTTTATGCCGAAATACTGGATAAGTTCGGTCACAAGCTCTGCTGCGGAGGAAGCGTTGGGGTCCTGCCACATGATGCCTGCGTCCTCGATAGCACCTGTTGAGAGCCTGTGGTGGTCGATGATGACTACCTGCTCGGGAGAAGCCTTTTCAAACAGCTCCTTATCGTCCAGCTTCTTGAGTATATGCGTATCGACGATTATCAGCAGTGAGTTTTTGGTAAATCCGATCTTTGCGACCTCAGGCTCTACCACGACGGGAGTTTCATAGTCCGCAAAGCGCTCGATAAGCTCCTTGGATGCGTTGAACTCCCTGTTTACGACAGCGTATGCCTGAACGCCAAGCTTCCTTATCGCGCAGGCAAGACCTATCGCAGAGCCCACGCTGTCGAAGTCGCCGTAGCTGTGTCCCATTATGTACACGACATCGGAGGTGCGAACGACCATTTTGATATCGTCCGCCATAATTCGCGTCTTGACTCTGCTGTAGCGGCCTGTTCCCTGAGTGACAGCACCGTAGAAATGGAAGCCCGACTCGGTCTTTATCGCAGCCTGATCGCCGCCTCGTCCGAGCGCCATGGAAAGCGCCTGACGCGCGTAGTTTTCGCTCTCTGCGAGGGTAGAGGCTGTGCGACCGATACCGATGGACAGTGTAACGTTCGTTCTGTCAGTAACCTTTATCTCACGCGCAAGGTCAAGTATCTTCATCTTGTCGAAGATCATTTCGCGCACGAAGCGCTCCTCGATAACGACAAGGAAACGGTCGGCGGAAAGCTTCTGGAGCACCGCGTTCTTTTCGGTGAAATACTCCTCAAGCAGCCTGTCTATCTGAATGGTTACATATGCCTTTTCACTTTCCTTGCTGCCGCTTAAGAGCTCCTCATAGTTGTCTACCATGACGATCATCGCCATGGTCTTGGACATCCTGTGCTCCTCCTGCAGTCCCTTGAAGTCCGTGATGTCCTCAAAGAACAGCATGGTGATCTGGTTTATGCTGTCCAGTACCTCAACGCCCTTTTTGGCATTTTCGCTCTCGTCGGGAGTGAACTGCGGGATACGCGCATAAACGCGGTAGTGTCTGCCCTCGTATTCGATCTCTCTGCCCTCGCCGATAAACATCTCGACAGGCTCCTCTGTGACGAAATCCAGCGAGTTGTCCTCCTCATCGGGCTTGTAGAAGCTTGTGTTGAAGCTCTCGTTGCACCATACGATGATGCGGTTTTCGTTGACAAGCGCCACGGGCAGGGGAAAGCTGCACAGTGCAACGCGGTTCGAGCTGTCGATAGTCGCGTTCAGCTGCTCGAAATAGCAGTATTCGTTGCGGCGTATCTGAATGAGCTTGCCGATACAAAGACCCGAAATAAGGAGCAGCACAGGCAGTGACAGCCAGAACAGATACGGTTTGTCTGCAAATAACATTCCGTCCAGTATCAGCAGGCACACTATAAGCGCACCTACAAGGGCGAGCAGTATATTGCTTTTGTAAAAGTTTCTCAAAATTCGTCCTCCGATCTAAGCCGATCAGACCTCCATGATGATAGGAAGTATCATAGGGCTGCGTTTTGTCTTTGAGTAGATATAGTCGCTGAGCGCGTCGCGCATCGCGGACTTGATGTGGCCCCACTCGCGGATGTTGCGCTCGTTGCAGTTGTCCATTACCTTTTTCATGAGCGCCTTTGCTTCGTCCATGAGCTGCTCGCTCTCTCTTACAGATACAAAGCCGCGCGATACGATATCGGGTCCTGCAAGCACTCTGCCGCTCTCGCGCTCGATAGTAGCAACTATTACCATCATACCGTCCTCGGCGAGATGCTTTCTGTCGCGGAGAACGACGCTTCCTACATCGCCGACGCCGTAGCCGTCCACCATGACTCTGCCTGCGGGAACAGTGCCTGTAAACTTCATTTCGATACCGTCTGTTTCGATCATCTGACCGATATCAGAGATGAAGATGTTCTCCTCGGGAACGCCCATTCCGATAGCAAGCTTTGCGTGCTTTTTGAGATGCTTGTACTCGCCGTGGATGGGGATAAAGAACTTCGGCTTTGTGAGGGAGATCATCAGCTTCAGCTCGTCCTGACAAGCATGGCCCGAAACGTGTACCTCGTACATGGACTCGTATACCACCTCTGCGCCCTGCTTCATAAGGTCGTTCACGACCTTTGTGACAAGCTTTTCGTTGCCTGGGATAGGTGTTGCGGAGATGATGATGAAGTCGTTGGGGGTGATAGTTACCTGTCTGTGGTCGCCGCTGGACATTCTTGACAGCGCGGACAGAGGCTCGCCCTGTGAGCCTGTTGTGCAGACCACCACCTTCTCGGGCGGATACTTGTTCACCTCGTCAATGTCGATGAGCGTGCCATCGGGCACTTTGATATAGTTAAGCTCCACAGCCTTTGCGATAACGTTCACCATGCTTCTGCCCGAAACAGCTACCTTTCGGTCGGTGCGGACAGCGTGATCGATTATCTGCTGGATGCGGTGGATATTACTGGAGAAGGTTGCGATTATGATACGCTTTCCGTCTGCGGCATTGAAAAGTCCGCGGAAGCTCTCGCCGACGCTGCGCTCGGACTTTGTATAGCCGGGACGCTCTGCGTTGGTGGATTCTGACATCAGCGCAAGCACGCCCTTATTGCCAAGCTCTCCGAAACGCGCAAGGTCGATTATTCCGCCCTCGATGGGGGTGTAGTCCACCTTGAAGTCACCTGTGTGGATAAGAACACCTGCGGGCGTGTGGATAGCAAGCGCACAAGCGTCGGGGATAGAGTGGTTGACTCTGATGAATTCCACCGACATACAGCCGAGCTTTACCTGCTGACGGGGTACTACCACGTTCAGCGAAGCCTGCGAGAGCAGATTGTGCTCCTTGAGCTTGCCCTCGACAAGACCGAGAGTGAGTCGTGTTCCGTAGATCGGCACATTTACCTTTTTGAGCAGGTACGCGAGCGAGCCGATATGGTCCTCGTGACCGTGAGTTATAACGATGCCGCGGAAGCGATCCTTGTTCTTTTCGAGATATGTGAAATCAGGCACGACAAGGTCAACACCGGGCATATCGTCGTCGGGGAATGCAAGACCGCAATCAACGATCAGCATATCATTGCCGCATTCGTAAACGTACAGGTTCTTGCCGATCTCGT
>JAZQEQ010000098.1:0-2037 GCA_045539055.1 Oscillospiraceae bacterium
AGCTTTTTCTTCATTTTAATCTCCGAACGAGATGCCGATATCCCTTGCTGTGGTGACCAGCTTGCTGTCAACAGGGACGAACTTTGTCTTCATCGCAACATCGCCGAGCGGATTTTCGGTTATCTTTCCGTCAACCATAGCAACGGTATAGCCGAACTTCTCCTTTTTCAGCAGCTGCGCAGCGTGTGCGCCGAACTGTGTAGCGAGGATACGGTCATAAGCCGAGGGGCTGCCGCCTCTGAGGATATGACCGGGAACGACTGTCCTTGTTTCAAGACCTGTCATTGCCTGAATATCCTTTGCGATACGTGCTGTCGCAGTAGTAAGACCCTGCTCTGCGCGGAGTCTTGCGCGCTCCTTTTTCTTGAGCTTAGCCTCCTCCTTGTCGAAGCAGCCCTCTGCAACCGCGAGGATAGAGAAATCCTTGCCCGCGTCAGCCCTACGCTGACAAGCAGCAGCGACCTTTTCGATATCGTAGGGTATCTCGGGCAGCAGGATTATGTCCGCGCCGCCTGCTATACCGCTGTACAGCGTCAGCCAGCCAGCCTTGTTGCCCATTATCTCGATCACCATGATGCGGCTGTGGGAGTTTGCTGTGGTGTGAATACGGTCGATGACCTCTGTACCGATGTCAACGGCAGAATGGAAACCAAATGTCACATCAGTGCCGAAGATATCATTGTCGATAGTCTTGGGCAGACCGATGACGTTTAAGCCCTCCTCGGAGAGCATATTAGCGGTCTTGTGAGTGCCGTTTCCGCCGAGAGTGAACAGGCAGTCGAGCTTAAGATCCTTGTAGGTCTGCTTCATCTCTTTTACCTTGTCGACCTTGTCATCCTCGATTATCTGCATCATCTTAAAGGGGGTACGCTTTGTGCCGAGGATAGTACCGCCCTGTGTGAGGATACCCGAGAAATCCGAGGGCTTCATCTGTTTGTGAACGCCGTGGATAAGTCCGTGATAGCCATCGTGGATACCGATTATCTCCACCTTATCCTCGCCGAAAGCCTCGTATGTCGCCTTTGCAACACCTCTGATAGTAGCGTTAAGACCCGGGCAGTCACCGCCGCTTGTCAGCATACCGATCCTCAGTTTTCCCATAGTTTTTTCCTCCTCTAATTTAAAACATTCCCTTGTTATCGGGGCAATTTACGTCTTACATCAGCTCCGACGAACACAAGCACCTCAAAGCTGAAAAGTCTTGACCATATCCTGTCGTGATAGCGCTGCTGAAGCTCATCTGCTGTAAGGTTTGAGCTTACCACCATCGGCAGGTTGCGGCTCATTCTTGCGTTTACCAGCTCATACACGAGCGAGGTGTACTGCTGTTTTTCCATCTCTGCACCGAGGTCGTCAAGTATCAGAAGGTCGCATTTTGCGAGCGTGTCCATGGTGTCGCCGTCCGCTCTGCCGTAGAACTCGCGCTCCAGCACGCGCAGAAGCTCGGGTGCAGAGCCGTAGATAACGCTGTGACCTTTTTTTATCACCGCATCTGCGATAGCGAGCGAAAGATGTGTCTTTCCGAGACCTGTGCCGCCTGTCATATATATGCCGTTGCTGTTAAGGGTGAAGCTTTCGGCATAACTCTTGCAGAATTCAAGATTGCGCTTCATGACTTCGCGTGGACTTGTGCCGATGGAAGGGTCTTTTTCATCGGAGTAATAGTCCAGTCTGAAGCTGTCAAAAGTAGACAGTTTCAGTGGTGATACGGAATTAAGCTCCTCCGCGGCAGCGTTCAGCATCAGCCGTTGAAAGCACTCGCACCATTTTCCGTCTTTGGTGCCCTTGTCCTTGCATAAAGGACAGGTGTATATCGGCTGAAGATAGTCCTCGGGGAAGCCGCCCTGCTTCAGCAGCGCGGTCATATTGCGCTGTATTCCGAGATTGCCCTCCTCAAGCTTTTTCAGCTTTTCCTCGGCATTCTCCTTGTCGTTGATGATTATCATGATAAGCTTGCGCGAGGTATCCGCAAGAAGCTCCTCAAGCTTTGCGTACTCGGGTATCTTTCTGCACACCTCGTCATGGCGCTGCTCCTCG
>JAZQEQ010000099.1:0-5750 GCA_045539055.1 Oscillospiraceae bacterium
GCCAAGGAACATTATGGACGAGCGCATCTCCCGCATAAGGCTCTCGGGAATCTCATATCCGCTCACTGCCGAAGCGTCAACACAGATAGTGTCGGCACTCCTTGTACAGCGGCAGCCAAGCCCCGAAAGTATCCTGCACGCCGCATCGACATCCGTCAGCGTCGGGCAGTTATGTAGTATAGTTTCGCCGCGGGCAAGCAACGCTGCCGAAAGCAACGGAAGAACACTGTTCTTCGCGCCCTGAACGGCAAGCTCGCCCTCGATCACACGTCCTCCGCTTATCACAAGCTTCTGACGATTCTCCATTATATCATCTCCTCATAGCATAGCCAAAGTCTTACTGCATATTATGCCGAAGGAGAAGATGTGTTAATAATTGAAAATTGACAATGGACAATTTCGGTATCGCCTGACGGCGATCTATCTCAACGATGGTACGTCGTTACTTTACAAAACTTTAAAATATGCAGTGCTGCAAAGCAGCCATTCAGATAATTTCCGACGCAGTCGGACTCCCGAATTGTCAATTGTCCATTATACATTGTCAATTCAACTCCAGCAGATCTATGATCTCGCTCATTATCTTGTCTGCCGCATTGTTCTGCGAGGACTTCTTTGCATTGTCCTCCATAAGCGCAAGTCGCTCTCTGTCGTCATACAGATCGGATACTTCCTCCACAAGGCGCGCCTTTGTAAGGTCCTTGTCCTCGATAAGGATAGCCGCATTTGCGTTGCTTAAGGTAAGCGCATTGTAGTACTGGTGGTTCTCCGCAGCATTGGGATAAGGCACCAGTATCGCTGGTCTGCCGATAGCTGTAAGCTCTGTTATGGTCATAGCTCCCGCGCGGCAGATGATAAGATCTGCTGCGCAGATGCAGGTGTACATATTGTCGATATAATCCTTGAAGATGTGGCGGGTCTTGTCCTCTACAGCGCCGCTCTCCTGAAGCGAATTATAGAACTTATCGCGCCAGTTTCCGCCGTAGGAGTGGATGTGGTTTATTCCGCCCTTTTTCTGCTCCCATGCGATAAGCTCCGCAACAGCCTCTGTGATACGGTTTGCGCCAAGGCTGCCGCCAAACGACAGGATAGTAAAGCCCTCAGGAAGGCCAAGACGCTCCCTTGCAGCCTTGCGCTCCTCTATC
The DNA here is from genome assembly GCA_045539055.1 of Oscillospiraceae bacterium. Lineage (GTDB taxonomy): Bacteria > Bacillota > Clostridia > Oscillospirales > Ruminococcaceae > CAG-115. The sequence goes on from JAZQEQ010000099.1 coordinate 1,146, forward strand.
TCGATGTTGCTGCGCAAGGGGTTTCCTGTAACGATGCAGCGTTCTGTGCTGCTGAGGTACTTCATAGCGTCCTCCGTCGCAAGCAGCACCTTATCCGCTTTCTTCGCAAGCATCTTTGTAGCCATTCCGGGATAGGAGTTGCTCTCATGGGTCACTGTCTTTATTCCGAGCGCTGCGGACTGCGTGAGCACTGTTCCTGTAACATAGCCGCCTGTACCGATAACGATATCGGGCTTAAATTCCTTCAGTATCTTCTTTACCTGTTTTTTTGCCGAGATGAGATAATAATACCGCCCCTTGAAATTCTTTCCGATGCTCTTTACGGAAAGGCTGCGCTGAAAGCCTGCCATCTCAACGCCCCTGAACTCATAGCCTGCCTTTTTCACAAGCCTTGCCTCAAGTCCGTTCGGAGTACCGATGAAAAGTATCTCGGTGTCGGGGAAAAGTGACTTCATCTTGTCTGCGATAGCAAGCGCAGGGTTTATATGACCCGCAGTACCACCTGCGGCAAAAACAGCCTTCATTATAAATATACCGTCCTTATTTTAGTTTTAGTTCAGTTTTGCTCGCCTTGATACTGACATCAGCAGTCCGACCTCGGCAAGCTGGATTACAAGCGCCGTGCCGCCGTAGCTGAAGAACGGCATCGATATACCTGTATTCGGGATGCAGCAGCAGTTTACGCCGATGTTGAGCAGCGCCTGGATGCCTACCTGAAGAGTTATGCCTGTCGCAAGCAGCATACCGAAGCGATCCTCGGACTTTCTTGCAACATAAAAGCCTCTGAACACGAAGATCATGAACAGGATTATTACCAGCGCGCCGCCTACAAGACCGAACTCCTCGCACAGGATCGCGAAAACGAAGTCGTTCTCTGCGTCAGGGAGGTAGTAATACTTCTGCGAGGAATTTCCGAAGCCAACGCCCCACATACCGCCCGAGCCGATAGCAAGCACCGCCTGATAGTTCTGATACGTCTTGTCATCGATATCCGCAAGTGGGTCAAATGTGTATCTGATACGGTCGGCGAAGTAGGTAAACTCACTCGCCATGACTACGATAGCCAGAAGTGCCACCGCAACACCGCCGATGATGATGACAGTCTTCATGTTTACACCGCCGATAAACAGCAGCGAAGCCGCGATTACCAGCATGATCAGCAGACCCGAAAGATGCGGCTGCTCCATCATGAGCCATGTTATTACCACAAGCAGTATCGCAGGCTTTACAAGTCCTGTCATCGTATAGCGCATATTCTTGTAGTTCTTTGCAATGTAGTACGCAAAGAATATGATGACCGCGAACTTAAGCACGTCCGACGGCTGGAATGTCTGTCCGAACATAGGCAGCCAGCGTCTGGGACCGCCCTCGGTGTTGCTGACGCCAAAGGGGATTACAAGGAACGTTACAAAAAGTCCCACCGCAAGCGCGAGATGAGAAAATGTAAATGTAAGCTCCTTGCCGAAGGGCTTTATCTTAAACTCCTTACGAAGCAGACGATAGTCGACAAAGCTAAGGAAGAACATCGCAAAAAGTCCGATGCCCGCAAAGATCATCTGTCTTACCGCATAGCCGTAAGAGTCGCCGTCGTTGTCACGGTAGGAGAGCGCGTGGCTCGCCGAGAACATCATCGTGATGCCCAGCACCAGCAGCGCTACCGTAATCACCAGCATAGGCACGTCGATGCTGCCCTTGCCGTAAAAGAAGCCTATTCGGTTGGGGTCCTTTTCCTTTTTGACCCTCTTTTTCTTTGCAGCAACAGGCTTCGCCTTTGGAGCAGCCTTTGCCTTTGGTGCAGTATTCTGCTGCGACGCAGGTCTTTTCGTGACAGGCTTTCCTGCAGGTCTTACCGTGCCTTTTTTTACTGTTGAAGCAGCCATAGTACCTCCGTTAAGGGATAATTATCAGAACATCAGAAACGCAAGTGCCACAGCACCGCCGCCGCATACAGCAGCTACCAGCGAGAACACGATGTCTATCTTTATCTCGCTCCACTTGCTGAGCTCAAAATGATGGTGGATGGGCGTCATCTTGAACAGACGCTTGCCCTCTGTTGTGTGGTTTATCTTCTTTGTTATCTTGAATACAGTTACCTGAATAACTACCGACAGCGCCTCCATGATGTAAACGAGCGCCGCGATTATCATCAGCACCTCGGCATTACAGCCGATACCCAGCGCGCATACAGCGCCGCCAAGGAACATCGAGCCTGTATCGCCCATGAATACCTTTGCGGGAGGGAAATTCCACATAAGAAAGCCGATACAGCCTCCTGCAACGCACATCGAGAGCAGTGTATGTCCGAAAGCTCCCACAACGGTCGAAATTACCGCAAAAGCTGCCATATACACAACAGTAACGCAGGAGCAGAGTCCGTCGATACCGTCGGTGAGATTTACTGCGTTCACGATGTAGTAAACAACAACGCCCATGATGGGATAGTACAGCAGACCCATGTCCCACTGCCAGCCCCACGGGAATGTGATAACAGTGCTTGTGTCGCCGCTTAAGTAAAGTGTAGCAAAGTAAGCCGCGATGATAAGTATCTGGAGTATCGTTTTCTGGATAACCGACAGGCCCTCGTTCTGCTTTCTCTTTACCTTGAGGAAGTCATCGAGGAAGCCCATGAAACCCATGAAAAGCGCAAGCATGAAGCCTGCCGAGGAGCGTATGACCTCATGGATCGCATAAGGGTCTGCGGACATTGTAAAATAGTTTATAATGATACCGACAGCAAAGCTCAGCAGCACCGCAATGATGAACATGATGCCGCCCATCGTGGGTGTACCCTGCTTTTTCTCCTTGTGCCACTTGGGACCGATATCAAGGATAGTCTGTCCGTATTTCAGCTTGTGGAGCAGCGGAATAAACCATATTCCGAGCAGCCATGTTATAAGAAATGCAGCAACCGCCGCCAGTGCATTAACCAACATCATCGTTTCGTCCTCTTTTATCTTATCTTTTCAGCGATCTCTTCCATTTTCATGCCGCGGCTGCCCTTGAACAGCAGCACATCGCCGTCGCGACTGAAATCGTTAAGCTTTTCGGAAAGCCTTTCCTTGTCAGTGTCGTGGTACACCTCAAAGCCGTTTGCCGCAAGCTTTTTCGCGCAGGCAGCCATCTCCTCGCCGTAAAGGAAGCACACATCCGCGCTGTCCATAACGTAGTCAGCTACCATCGCGTGAAGCTCCTCCGACATCGCGCCAAGCTCCAGCATATCGCCGAGCACCGCTATCCTTCTGCCCTCGGTATTTCTGCTTTTCAGCACCGAAAGCGAGGTCTTCATGGAAGTGGGGCTTGCGTTGTAGCAGTCAAGTATCAGTGTAACACCGCCACGCTGCTCGGTACGCTGCCTCATGCCCGAGGCTTCGTAGCCCATGAACGCAGGTACTATCTGCTCCGCACTCATACCGAACTCCCTGCCTACGCAGAAAGCCGCAAGCGCGTTTAATATGTGATGCTCGCCGCTTATCGGGAGCTCTGCCTCGTAGCGCGTTCCATCTGCGACAAGCGTGAATTTCTCACCGTTTTCAAGATGCTTGATATCCTCCGCTCTCACATCGCAGTTTTCTCCGAAGCCATAGCGGATAACACGCCTGTCGGGTATTTCGACCGTGCGCAGATATTCGTCGTCGCCGCACAGGATAAGCGGAGCATTCGCCCTCGCGCCGTCCAGTATCTCAAGCTTTGCTTTCAGGATGTTCTCGCGCGTTTTCAGGTTTTCAATGTGGCAGTAGCCGATGTTCGTTATCACCGCACAGTCGGGTACAGCCGCCTCTGACAGCACGCTTATCTCGCCAAGGTCGGACATTCCCATTTCTATGACCGCTGCGCCGTAATTCTCATTCAAGCGGAACAGCGTTCTCGGAAGTCCGATATCGTTATTGAAGTTGCCCTCGGTCTTAAGCGTGTCAAAGCCTGCCGAAAGCACAGCGTATATCATATCCTTTGTGGAGGTCTTGCCAACGCTGCCCGTCACTCCGCAGAGCTTTACAGCGAATTTCTCGCGGTGGTATCTCGCAAGCTTAAGCTGCGCCGCACGGCTGTCCTCAACAAGAATTATCGGAACAGCGTAGCTGTCAGCGCCCTCTGCCCTGTCGGAGATGACCGCAGCCGCGCCCTTTTCGGCAGCGTCCGCAATAAAATCGTTTCCGTCAAAGCGCTCGCCCTTTACCGCAACGTAAAGGCAGCCCTTTTCTATCGTACGCGTATCAGTGGAAACTCCCGTCACGGCAACGGTTCCGTCACCGAAAAGCTTTCCTCCGACAGCGTTTGCTATCTCGTTTACTGTAAACATCAGATCATTCCCTTTTCCTTAAGGTAGTTTGTGACGAGCTCCTTCTCGTCGAAGTGGATGTATTCATCTCCGACGATCTGATAATCCTCGTGACCCTTGCCGCAGAGTATCAGCAGATCGTCCTTTTTAAGCATATCCATAGCGTATTTTATCGCCTCGCCGCGGTCAACGAACTCCTTGAACTCCGTTTCCTCGGGGAAGCCGCACTTCACCTCGTCTATGATGCTCTGAGGATCTTCGTGAGCGGGGTTGTCGGAGGTGACTATCAGATAGTCGCCGTATTCCGCGCATATCCTGCCCATCATAGG
>JAZQEQ010000100.1:0-4783 GCA_045539055.1 Oscillospiraceae bacterium
TACCAGATGAGCTAAATCCGCATATGGCGACCCGGATGGGACTCGAACCCACGACCTCCGCCGTGACAGGGCGGCGTTCTAACCAACTGAACTACCGGGCCGTTGGGAAAAAAGAAATTTGGTGGGAGTTACAGGGCTCGAACCTGTGACCCTCTGCTTGTAAGGCAGATGCTCTCCCAGCTGAGCTAAACTCCCATTCAATTTCGTGTCATCATTGCTTTCCCTGACGACTTCTCTATTTTACACCAAAGGACCTCTTTTGTCAATAGCTTTTCTCAAAAATGTCATTTTAAACAAAAGAATTTTATTTTTTCACGCGTCGGAGCTGCATTTTTCACAAAACTCCGCCAGAAACTTACAAAAGTAATACGCACAAAACCGCACATACTATAATGCGAGAACGTAGTTCTCACTAAAGTCATGATCCTATTATAAGGAGGAGAAAAATATGCTTGATAAGATCGCACTTTGTCTTCTGATCATCGGCGGCCTCAACTGGGGTCTGGTCGGTATCTTCAGCTTTGACCTGGTCGCATGGGCTTTCGGCGGTCAGGGCGCAGCGATAAGCAGGATAGTGTATATACTGGTAGCGCTGTCGGCAGCGTGGTGTATCTCCCTGCTGTTCAGAAGAAACGCAGTTACAGCCGAGGAGATGTAAATCCTTAGCATAAAGGATACGAGCCGCCGTCAGCGCAAATGTTGCGGCGGCTTTTTACTTATAATCCCATTTATGGGTGTGAATTATCATATCATTGCCAAAACGAGCAGTGCCTTTTTGTGAGAATTGTCTAATTTTTTTAAAAAACAAAAAAACTTATTGACAAAACCACCAAAGCGCGCTATAATATAGACAAATAAATGGTGTGAGAAAAATTTCTCCGTTCATTTGTTTTGTTTAGTTGTCTCCTTTCTTTTGTTCTACACATAATTATTATTTCATTTGCGAAGGATTTCGCACCCAGAGCCGTTTGGCTCTTTTTTTTTGCTAATTTTCACATAAACCACTGGAAATATAGAACGAAATATGATATACTATATTAGTATTGCGCTCAGAGAGTCTGCGCGCACAGTACATGTTCCTGAGAGGTGAATCAAAATTTACGAGAGAAAACAGATCGGCGAGGGTATCTGGTTCAGCAAGGTGACCGACCCGCGCTTTAAAGTAAACCGCATAGTGGTGAGCTTTTACACTGATATAGACGACGGCGTCCATTCGCGCGCGGACTACGCGATAGTACCGTACATTCTGGTGGACAGCTGTGAGAAATACCCCGATTACTCCGCGCTCAGCCTGCGCTTTTCGGAGCTTTACGGCGCAACGATGTCGGACAACACTTCGGTCGCAGGCGACAATCGCTGCACCAGCCTTGCGGTAGCTTCTATAGACGACCGTTTCGCACTGCACGGCGAGAGCATCGAGCATGACTGCTGCGAGCTGCTGCTGGACTGCCTGCTGCATCCGCTTATGGAAAACGGCGTTTTCGACGGACAGACGACAAAGCTGATGCAGGGCGAGCTTCTCGACAGCATCGACAGCGTGATAAACGACAAGCGAAACTACGCTGCACAGCAAGGTGCAGAGCTTGCCTACCGCGGCGAGAGCTGGGAGCGCTCCATTCAGGGCACCCGCCCCGAGGCAGAGAAGATAACGCCACAGTCCGCGTACAGCGCATACAAGGCACTGCTAAGCCACGGCAGGATAGAGATAACCGCAGTCGGCTGCAGTGATTTTGCCGAGAGCGAAAAAATGTGCACAGAGGCTTTTTCAAAGTTGGAAAGAAGCGAGATATACATTCCGCATTACAGCCCTAGCGCGCTCAAGGAAAGCACCGAGAGCGTTACCGAAAGTATGCCCATGCAGCAGGCGATAATGCGTATGTATTTCAAAGCACCCGAGCTTGACGACCGCTATGCGGCTTCGCTGCTGTCGATGGTGCTTGGCGGAATGACCACCTCGCGCTTTTTCTCCAAGATACGCGAGAAGCAGTCGCTGTGCTACTACTGCAGCTGCTTTTCAAACCGCTTCAAGCGCGTGATAACCGCATACGCAGGTGTTGACCCGCAGAACGTTGAAAAGACGCGCGAGGCGATACTCGCGGAGTTCAGGGATATCTGCGAGAACGGAGTTTCCGAGGACGAGCTTGCAAGAGCAAAGCTTGAGATAGTAAACGACGCAAAGTCTGTCTACGACAGCGTAAACGCGATATCCTCGTGGTACAGCGTGCAGCTCATGGACAACGTGCTGCTGACCCCCGAGGACTTCATCACGGAGATAGAAAAGGTTACTCCCGAGCGTGTTCAGGCGGCTTGCAGAAAGTATTCGCCCGATACGTTCTATACACTGATGCCGGAGGTGGAAAACGCATGATACAAGAGATCACAAGCTCCCGCATCGGAGAAAAATGCTATAAATACACCCACAGCAGCGGCGTAACGATATGCCTTTGCCCTATGGAGAGCTACTCCACCGTAAACGCGCAGTTCGCGGTGAAGTTCGGCTCGGAGGACTGCCGCTACCGCGTAAACGGCGGCGAGGAGATACAGATCCCCGACGGCACCGCGCACTACCTTGAGCACAAGCTGTTCGAAAGCCCCGAAAAGGACGCTTTCGCGCTGTTTGCCCAGACAGGCGCTTCCTGCAACGCGGTGACCTCCTACGACAGCACCTGCTATTACTTCACCTGCGCGGACCACTTCGAGAAAAATCTCGAGATACTGCTCGACTTTGTGCAGGCTCCGCACTTCACGCCCGAAAACGTCGAAAAGGAGCGTGGAATAATCTCGCAGGAGATAACGATGTACCTCGACAACCCCTCGTGGCGCGTTATCATGGAGCTTTTCAAGGCAGTATATCAGAAAAACCCCATAAAGACCGATATCGCCGGCTCGATAGAGAGCATCGCCGAGATAACGGACAAGATACTGTACGATGTCTACGATGCGTTCTACTCGCCATCGAATATGTTCATCAGCATCGCAGGCAACTTCGACCTTGACAAGGCGGTCGAGGTGTGCGAGCGTTGCCTCAAGGACCGCAATCCCTCCGAGGTGGAGAGCATCGCCCCCACCGAGCCTTACGAGGTAGCCTGCCACCGCAGCGAGATAAAGATGCCCGTTGCAAAGCCGCAGTTTGCTATCGGCTTCAAGCGCGCGGACGCAGACGGCGAGGCGGCTCTTGAGGAGTACATCTACCTCAACATGATAATGGATTTGATCTTCGGCGACGCTTCGGAATTCTACAAGCGTATGCGCGACAGCGGTGCGCTGAACGATGCGTTCAAGGTATCGGCTTTCTCGGGCAGGAACTATTCCCTGCCGTTCATAAGCGGCGAGTCCGATGACCCCGACGCTGTGTTCGAGGCGGCAAAGAACGAGATCCGCCGCTTCAAGGAAACGCCTCCCGACAAGGAGCTTTTCGAGCGCATCAAAAAAATGAACTACGGCTATGTCGTGCGCGCCTACAACAACACCGAGTCCGTATCGCAGTATATGCTGGACGCGGCTCTGCTGGGACTTGCGCCATACGCAGTGGTGGAGTGTGTTGCGGACGCTTCCTACGAGGAGCTTTGCAGGCGCATACGCTCCATTGACGAGGAGAATTCCTGTATCGCAATAATTCAGCCTATCTAACGGAGGATAAACAAAATGACAGCATTAAATCTTATCGCTTCCGCCGTAACAGAGGAGATCGAGCTTCAGTTCCCCAACCTCTTTGACGGAATGACGATATCCTATTTCAGAGGCTTTGAGCTTTTCGGAATACCGATCTACTGGTACGGTGTGCTCATCGCCATCGGCGTAGTGCTTGCGTATCTGTATGCACATCTGCGCAGAAACCAGTTCGGACTTGAGGGCGAGAGAATGTTCGATGTTGTGTTCGTGGCACTCATCGGCGGCTTTTTCGGCGCACGTCTTTACTACTGCATCTTTGCAGGCGGATATGACTTCATCACATTCTTTACCGATATAAGGAACGGCGGACTCGCGATATACGGCGGCATAATCGGCGCGCTGATAGTCGGCTTTATCATGTGCAAGATACGCAAGGTCAAGGTGCTCGCGATGTTCGATATAGCGTCGCTGGGCTTCCTTATCGGACAGAGCATCGGAAGATGGGGCAACTTTGTAAATCAGGAGGCATTCGGTGCCGTTGCGGAGCCTGACTACATCTTCGGCATGACAGGCACTATCATCAGCACTCAGGTCGAGCCCGAGGCACTCGTTCACCCCTGCTTCATTTATGAGAGCCTGTGGTGTCTGCTGGGCTTTGTACTGCTCCACTTCTACTCAAAGAAGCTCCGCACATACGACGGCGAGATGTTCCTGCTGTACTGCGTATGGTACGGACTTGGCCGCTTCTTCATCGAAGGTCTGCGCACAGACAGCCTCTACCTCGGCGATACAGGCATCAGAGTATCCCAGCTCGTTGCGGCTATCGCGTTCTTTGCGGGACTTATCCTGTTCATCACGTTCAAGGTGATAACAGAAAAGAAAAAGATCCCCCTGTGGGTAAATTCCGAAGCCTGGGCAGCTATGCAAGAAGAATACAAGAAGGAAGCCGAAGCAAAGGCTGCAAAGAAGTCTAAAAAAGAGGGCGTTGCACAGAGCATTCTCGCAGAGGACGCTGACGATGTGACTCTGGACGAGGCTGAAGCAGACGGCGAGGAAGACGCTCCCGAGGAAACAGACGAAAACGAAGCGGAGGAAAGCTCCGACGACAATACAAACGACAACGAAAGCGAGGACGAATAATATGGCAGCACAGATCATCGACGGAAAGGAG
>JAZQEQ010000101.1:0-3017 GCA_045539055.1 Oscillospiraceae bacterium
CCACATCATAGTCGTTCTTGGTCTGCATCACCTTGTCGCCTGTACGGAAAAGCTGGTTGAAATACTTCAGCTCCTGCTTATTGCCCGCTGGGGGATTGAGCGCGAGCTGAAGCGCCTGATTTATGTTCTGCGTGCCGACTGTGCCAAGCTTCGACGGGCAAAGCACCTGTATCTCCTCAAACGCAGTGTAGCCGTAAGTGTTGGGTAATCTTGTCTTGCAGAGATCTATAACAAGTCGGAGCGTATCCTCCTCGCTGTCTGTCGGCATGAAGAAAAAGTCGTTCTTCTTGTCGTTAAGAACAGGCATCTCGCCGCGCACTATCCTGTGCGCATTTGTGACGATAAGGCTCTCCGCCGCCTGTCGGAATATCTCCTTAAGCTCAACCATCGGCACTCTGCCGCTTGAAATAAGGTCGCGCAGGATATTGCCCGCGCCGACGGACGGAAGCTGATTACTGTCGCCTACCATGATAAGGCGCGTCCTGCTCTTAATCGCTTTCAGAAGCGAGTGCATAAGCAGCGTGTCCACCATACTCATCTCATCGATTATCAACACGTCACAGGAGAGCGGATTTTCCTCGCAGCGCTTGAAGCTGTGACCACCCGCGCCGAAGTCCACCTCCAGAAGCCTGTGGATGGTCTGCGCCTGTGCACCTGTAAGGTCTGCCATGCGCTTTGCGGCTCTGCCTGTAGGCGCAGCAAGCTTTATCTTCAGCCCACGCTGCTTGCAAAGCGAGATCACCGCATTCAGCGTTGTTGTCTTACCTGTACCGGGACCGCCTGTCAGAATAAAAATATGATTGTTCATACAGCCGTTTATTGCCTCTCGCTGAAGCGCTTCGTACTGTATACCCTCTGTCCATTCTATGCCTGCTATCTCCTCGGCATAGTTCACGTCTTTCTCATCGCTTCGCTTTATCATCTCAGCAAGCTTCTGCGCAATGTACTGCTCTGCAATATAATATTCGGAAAGGAACACAAAGCGCTCGTCATACTTGTTGTCAAGCGTTACATCGCCCCTGCCCTCGGCAAGCTTCAAGCCGTCCCAGAAATGCTTTTCGCTTATCTCAAGCTCATAGCAGACATTCTCGGAAAGGTCGCTCTCCTTTACGCAGGTGTGACCGTTCGCCGCCTGCATACGCAGTGTCCATATTATTCCTGCGAGTATGCGTTCCTCGCTGTCCATCGGCAGCCCAAGACTTTGCGCCAGCCTGTCCGCCTCTCTGAACGGAAGCTCGATGCCGTTCTCGCACATGATATAGGGATTTTCCTTTATCACCTGCATGGTGCGGCCCTCGTACTGCTTCCATACGGCGGCGATGGTTATCGGCTGTATGCCGTATCTCGAGAAATAGGTCATAGCCTTGCGCAGTCCCGTTATCTTGTTGAACTCCTTGCCTATCGACAGCGCCCTTTCAGTGGTTATGCCCTTTATCGCGGCAAGCTTCACGCTGTCGTTCTCCATGATGTCGAGGGTGTCCTCGCCGAACGCTGTGACGATGCGCTTAGCTACCGCAGGGCCTATGCCCGCGATAACGCCCGAGCCGAGGTATTTTCGTATCGCGTCCTTGCTTTTCGGCAGAGCACGCTCAAATACCTCCGCCTTGAACTGGCGCCCGTACTTCGGGGAGTTCACATAATCGCCCCAGAGGGTGAGCTCCTCGCCCTCGTGAACATCGCCGAGAAGCCCCACCGCGGTTATGAGCTGGTTATTAACGTCCATATCCAGAACGACGTAGCCGTTTTCCTCGTTATAGAACACGATGTCCTCCACCGTGCCGCATATTGAGAGCATCGCGCCCTGATCCATGAACTCACCTTCTTTTTTGTCCGACACCCATGTCGGAATATCTATCCTTTCGCGAGCTGCGCCCGCGCCTGTTGTCCCTGAAAAGCTCCTCTGCCGCACATCTCAGCAGCATAACAAGCCCGAATATAGACAGGAACATCCATGCCAATACATACAGAAACTCCACATACACCGCCTCCTTACGGCAGTATATGCGGAATATATTTTTTTGCGAATTACGCGGCTCTCCGCTTTTCCAGCAGCATAAGGCAGGTAGCACCCACAGGAATGAGCGGCGCAGCTGGAAACCATGGCACTATTACTGTAATCAGCCCAAGCATTTGCCACGCAAACAAAACCAACAACAGCTCCAGCGCCAGTATAACGACCGAAGAGATAAGTGTTACCACGCAAGCAGCTATCGGCTTCATCCGTGCCGCCAATGCTGCCACTCCGATCACTGCAAAGCAGATCGCAATAATAACGAAGATATAGTGCAAGCCAAGACAAAACACAACACTAGCCGCGATCGCAAACCAATAAATACTTGTCAGCACGATACGTTTTTTCAATATCAGCGCAAAGAATAGTGCAGAATTTAAAACGCTGACTATCTGAAGAACCGTCCACGACGTCAGATTTTGGTATATACCCATAGAATCGAGAGAAACAAAATTGCCGCGGGAAACGAAAAAGCATATACAGACAATTACCGAAGCCAACAGATTCACTCCTGCCAGCACCACCGCAACAGCTTCACATCGCGTTAATTTCATTCGCCTGTCCTTTCTCCGAAGTCTTCGCCCTGTGCTTATCAATTATCATAAGGCAGGTCACAGCAGCGGGTATGAGCGGCGCAGCAGGGAACCAGGGCAAACACGCATTAAAAAAAACCAGAGTTGAGAATTCTCCTCTGCACACCCAAGATATCTGATGTGCAAGCACAGGCAACACAGCCGATCCTGCGATTACAAGAAATCTTACCTTGCCATACTTATTCCACAGCAAAACAAATAAGCCTATCAGCGCAAAGCACACAACGCTCAATATACAGTTGATCGTCATTTCATCTAATGAACGAACCAAGAACAGTATACAGAGCGGCCCAGCTGCTGCAACAAACCAAAAGGCTGATAGAAGCATGTGGTGATCAGGATAGAGAACAGCTGCTGTCAACAGCATAATAGCCGCAACATATATCCATATAGGCAAATAGTACCTCAGCATG
>JAZQEQ010000102.1:0-1883 GCA_045539055.1 Oscillospiraceae bacterium
CTGCGAGGGAATCCAGAGCGGCTCGCCCGTTGACAGCTTTGCAACTCCCGAGCCGTGGGATATGCGGGGCTATGACAGCAAGGTAATTATGGCGGCAGGCGCGTTCACAATGGGCGCATCGGTAGAGCTTTCCGCTGACGCACCGCTCAGAGAGCCGTATGCGGTATGGCTTCAGGGCGGACTTACATTCCCGACAGGCAAGGCAGGCGTAATGCTTGCGGCACAGGCGATGATGAACAAGGGACTTATCGGATAAGGGGAAATGCTATGACCACGATCTATTTTGTGAGGCACGCAAAGCCCGACAAAAATGTGCATGATGATCGTACACGCCCGCTTACCGAGGAGGGACTCGCTGACTCGGAAAAAGTCACCGAGCTTCTGAAGGGCAAAGGGATAGACATGCTTATGTCCAGCCCGTACAAGCGCAGCGTGGACACGATAGGCGGTCTTGCAAAGGCGCTGGATATGGAGATCGTCACTGACAACGACTTCCGCGAGCGTGAGGCAGGCGGCTGGCATGGCGACAATTTCCTGAAATACATTGAAGCGCAGTGGGCAGACCACAGCTATCATATAATGGATGGCGAGTGCCTTGCTTCGGTGCAGGAGAGGAATATCCGCGCGCTGAAAAGGGTACTTGACGAGCATGACGGAAAGACAGTCGTTATCGCAACGCACGGCACCGCTTTGAGCACGATCATCAATTTCTACAAGCCCGAATATAATTTTGACAGCTTTATGCGCATACTCAATTTTATGCCATATGTGGTGAAAATGGAATTTGAGGGTGAGAGATTTATTGGAATGAGCGAGGAGCTTATCGTTGAAAAGAAATGGTAAGAAGAGATAGGCTTATTATTGAAAGGACATTGAAATGATAAAGAGCATGACAGGCTTCGGCAGAGGCCATGAGATACTTAACGGACGCGATATCACGGTCGAGATACGCGCTGTAAACCACAGATACTACGAGTTTGGCTGCCGTATCCCGCGCAGTCTGGGATTCCTTGAGGAGAAGCTCAAGACCCTGCTTAACGGCAGGATAAGCCGCGGCAAGGTTGAGGTGTCCGTTCTTGTTTACAACGTTGACGCGCCCGATGAGAAGATATCCATCAACAAAGAGGTAGTCAAAGACTACATCGACGCGCTGCGCAGCGTAAAGGACGAATTTGAGCTTACCGACGACCTCTCCCTCTCCCATGTTATGCGTATTCCCGACGCTTTCACCGTTGTCAAGGAGGAGGCTGACGAGGAGCAGATATGGGCTGATGTCAAGGCAGTTGCAGAGCAGGCACTGACTAAGTTTATCGCAATGCGCGAGGCTGAGGGCGAGCGTATGAAGGCTGACTTGCTGTCAAGGCTTGCTACTATTGAGGGCTGGGTAGGTATTGTCGAGGAGCGCTCTCCCATCATCGTTGAGGAGTATCGCAAGAAGCTGTTCGACAAGATGACAGAGGTGCTTAACAATGCGAACATCGACGAGAGCCGTATCCTGCTCGAAGCAGGTATATTCTCCGAAAAGACCGCTGTTGATGAGGAAACAGTAAGACTTCGCAGCCACATTGCGCAGTTCCGTACAATGCTTGAGGGAGAGGAGGCTATCGGCAGAAAGCTTGACTTCCTTGTACAGGAGATGAACCGTGAGACAAACACTATCGGCTCCAAGGTGCAGGATATCGAGGTAACGAAGATAGTCGTAGACCAGAAGAGCGAAATCGAAAAGATCCGCGAGCAGATACAGAACATCGAATAACCGATATCTGCTATTGACAAAATCGGCGCATTGGTATATAATGTAGCAGTGGCTATTTGCCACAAAAATAATTATTAGTTCAGAAATCGGAATTTGCGGCGGGTATAAAGTCGGGTCGTAGCCATGT
>JAZQEQ010000103.1:0-9153 GCA_045539055.1 Oscillospiraceae bacterium
GCAGGTGGCCAGCATATCAACAAGACAGAGTCACCCATCCGTATCATTCACAACCCCACAGGAGTTGTCGTTGAGTGTCAGGAGGAACGTTCTCAGTTCAAGAACAGAGAAAAGGCAATGAAGATGCTTTACAGTAAGCTCTACGATGCCAAGTTATCGGCACGCGACAGTGCGATCGCCGAAGAAAGACGCATACAAGTTGGTACAGGCGATCGATCCGAGCGCATACGCACTTATAATTATCCCCAGTCGCGCGTAACAGATCATCGTATCGGGCTCACTCTGTATAAGCTTGATAACATAATGAACGGCGATTGTGATGAGGTGTTTGAAGCTCTCAGAATTGCCGATCAGACTGCAAAGCTTTTGAAACAAAAGGATTAAGATATGACAACTGAAATATTGCAATATAACAACGATAGCATAAAAAAAGCAGCTGATATAATAAAAAACGGCGGTATCGTTGGCATGCCGACAGAAACGGTATATGGTCTTGCTGCCAATGCACTTGACGAGGAAGCGGTCAAACGTATCTTCGAAGCCAAAGGCAGACCACAGGATAACCCTTTGATCGTACATATAAGCCATATGGAAATGATGAAATCTCTGGTCCGTGAGGTGCCGCAGGTGGCTTTAAAGCTTGCCGAGAAATTCTGGGGCGGACCGTTGACCATGATCTTCCCGAAAACCTCTGTTATTCCCGATGTCACTAGCGGCGGACTTGACACTGTTGCTATAAGGATGCCTGCCAGCGAAGCTGCAAGAGCGCTTATTAGCGAATGTGGGCTCCCCATAGCTGCACCGTCAGCCAACATCTCAGGCAGTCCCAGTCCCACAACAGCCAATCATGTTTTTGATGACATGAACGGTAGAATCCCACTTATCATCGATGGCGGACCCTGTATGTGTGGAGTAGAAAGTACAGTAATCTGCTTTAAAAACGATAAGATACATATCCTTCGACCAGGCGGTGTAACTGCTGAAATGCTTTCTGAGTTTGCTGAGGTCGAGATCGATCCTGCAGTCAGTGCAAAGCCTGCCGATAATGAAAAAGTACTTTCTCCTGGCATGAAATACAAGCACTATTCTCCTAAGGCCAATGTTATCATTGTCGATGAACACAGTACCGACCTTATTGATTATTGCAAAGCGCACAAAAGCGGCAGAACTCTCGCACTGGTGACATTTGACTATGACGACGAGATGTTTATGAATTACGGTAAAACCTCCGAGCAGCAGGCACAGAATCTGTTCAAACTTCTCAGAGAGGCTGACGTCAACGAGTTTGATACTGTTTTTGTTGAAATGCCGTCAAAAGACGGTGTAGGACTTGCTGTATTCAACAGATTACTCAGGGCCGCAGGCTTTGAGATAGTAAAAGGATAATTATGATCAAGCTGACTCAAAATAAAGTAATCGCTCTGATAGGAATGTCAGGTGCAGGCAAGACTACCGTCAGTAACTGTTTTAAAGAAAGTGGTTATACTATAATTGATTGCGACATTTCAGCGCGTGAGGTCGCTATGCGCGGCTGTCCTGCATTATCCGAGCTTGCAAAGGATCTGTCGGAGGATATCATCCAGGAAGACGGCTCACTTGACAGGAAAAAGACTGCTGAACTGATTTTTAATGATCCTGATAAGCGTGCTGTTTTCAATCGTATAATTTATCCGTACATAACATATAACGTTATGTGTAAGATCAAAGCTGCTAATAACGATGTGCTGTTAGACGCGCCTACACTTTACGATGCAAAGCTTGAGGGCATCTGCGACAGTATAGTTGCTGTCTGTGCTGACAAGACACTTTGTTTGGAGCGTATTATGAAGCGCGACTCTATAAGCGAAGAGCTTGCCGCTGCAAGGCTTAATTCCCAGCGCAATAAAGAGTGGTTTCTCGCCCATTCCGATCATTGTATAACAAACAACGGAACTAAAGAGGAGCTAATAAAAAACGCTGAGAATATCATCTTTGAGTTGAAAGGACAATAATGCAGAAGAACAGGAAAAAGAAATATACCGGTATAAAAGCCTTCGTTATAATAGTTATATTAGCTTTACTTGTTGCCGGTGGCTACTTCGGCTATAAATACTGGATTGCAACTACACATCCAATGAAATATTCCGAGTATATCGAAACCTATGCCAGACAGAACAACATAGACAAATATCTTGTTTATGCCGTTATTAAGACCGAAAGCGGCTATGATCCTGCTGCCGTTTCAAATGTCGGCGCACGCGGTCTTATGCAGATAATGGAAGACACTTTCGACTGGATAAAATACCGTTTAGATGATGACGATACAGTGTATTCAGATATGTTCAAGGCTGAGGATAATATCCGATACGGATGCTATCTCCTCGGATTCCTCTACGAGGAATTTGGCAATATAGATGCAACGATGGCTGCGTATCATGCAGGCAGGGGAAAGGTAAACGAGTGGCTTCAGGACAGCAGATATTCCTCTGATGGAGTACATCTTGATAAAATTCCCATTTCGGATACCGCCCATTATGTTGATAAGATAAACAAAGCTATGGATATTTATATCGAGCTTTATGATAACGAAAAAAAGTAAGAAAGGATACTGGCAAAATGGCAAAAAAAGAAAATACAGCAAAAGCTTTAAAAGATAAGCTTTTCATGGAAAAGAAGAATGCAGCTTCTATAATGAGTGCTGCTGAGCTTGCAAAATGTGATAAGTTCTGTGAGGGATACAAAAAATTCCTTGACATCGCTAAGACCGAGCGCGAAGCGACAGCTTTCGTTGTAAAGGAAGCTATCGCAAAGGGCTTTGTACCTTTTGACAGAAACGCTACCTATAAAGCAGGCGATAAGATCTATTATGTAAACCGCGAAAAATCCGTTATTCTCGCTGTTATCGGTAAGGAACCCATTGAAAATGGTGTAAATCTTGTTGCCGCTCATATCGATTCACCCAGACTTGACCTGAAACAGAATCCTCTTTATGAGAAGGAGGAAGTAGGTTACTTCAAAACTCACTATTACGGCGGAATAAAGAAGTACCAGTGGCCCACTGTTCCGCTCTCTCTGCACGGTGTTATTGTGAAGGCTGATGGAACTAAAGTAACTGTATCTATCGGCGAAGATGATAATGATCCTGTTTTCTGTGTTTCGGATCTTCTTCCTCATCTCGCATCTGCACAGTACAAGCGTCCCGCTACTGAGCTCATCAAGGGCGAGGAGCTCAACATCATCATCGGCTCACGTCCTTTTAAGGATGACGAGGGCAGCGAGCTTGTAAAGCTCAATCTCATGATGATACTGAATGAGAAGTACGGAATCACTGAAGCTGATTTCCTGTCCGCTGAGCTTGAAGCTGTACCTGCATTCAAGGCTAAGGACATCGGATTTGACAGAAGTCTTGTCGGCGCTTACGGTCAGGACGACAGAGTATGTGCATACACAGAGCTTATGGCTATACTCGGTGCTAAAAACCTCAGAAAAACTGCTGTTGCTATCCTTACCGACAAGGAAGAAACAGGCAGCGATGGCAATACAGGTCTGTGCTCGTCCTATCTTAAGTACTTTATTGCTGATCTTGCAAACACATTTGACGTAAAGGGAAGAACTGTTCTTGCAAACTCCAAGTGCCTTTCCGCAGACGTAAATGCTGCATACGATCCCACTTTCCCTGATGTCTTTGAAAAGAGAAACAGTGCTGTTCTCAACGGCGGTGTATGCGTTACAAAATACACAGGCTCGCGTGGTAAGAGCGGTACATCTGATGCTTCCGCCGAGTTCGTAGGTGAGATCAGAGCGCTTCTCGATAAGAAAAAAGTCATCTGGCAGACAGGAGAGCTTGGAAAGATCGACATCGGCGGTGGCGGAACTGTTGCAGCTTATATTGCAAACCTCGACGTTGATACTATCGACGTAGGAGTGCCTGTGCTCTCCATGCACGCGCCCTTTGAAATTACGGCAAAAACCGACGTTTATGCCGCTTATAAAGCATTTGAAGCATTTATAAACGCATAAAAATATTATATTCACCACCCTCTGTGCATAGTCATAATATGTACAGAGGGGTGAATTTTAATGCTTTCAGATAAGTCAAGAAAAACTCTGCGCTCATTGGGATTCAAGCTCATTGCTGTTTCACTGATATTTCTGGGACTTGCTGTGCTGATCGACCTGAGCCTGCAGCCGATAATAGAATCGGTAAACGCTTACGAATGTCAGCTTATAGTATCAGAAATGATCACAACAGCAGTTGATGAGGAGCTTTCACGAGAAGATATCAGCTATTCCAAGCTGGTTAAGCTTGCTACTAATACTGACGGCGAGGTTATTTCCGTTGAAAGTAATATAGTTGGGATAAATCAGATGAAAACAGGCGTATCCAAACGCCTGGAGCGCGAGCTTGAGCGTATCGAAGCAATACATATAGGTATCCCGATAGGAACACTGAGCGGCATTCAGCTGCTGCATAACAAGGGTTTTGATGTCGGAATGACAGTTGAACCAATGGGATATCCGCAAACTAAAATAATCAGTGAATTCACAGAAGCGGGTATAAATCAGACGCGCCATAGGATAATTATTGATATAACGATCGTTGCGGATGCTATAATCCCCGGATACTCTACAACAGTAACTGTTAATACTACGATCATTGCAGCTGAAACGATAATAATCGGCAGAGTGCCTGACGCTTATACTCATGTAGTATCAGGCGACAGTGACCTTGTTGGTACTCTCGAGGACTACGAAGCCGATACATTCTCATAAAACGGAGGTACACCTTGGACCTTAACAACGCAAAGGAACGCGCTAAGATTCTGCGCGAAACGATAGAAAAGCACAATCACAATTATTACGATCTTGATTCTCCCACAATAGAGGACGATGAATATGACGCGCTGATGCGTGAACTCAGAAGCATCGAAGCGGAATTCCCACAGCTTATGACAGCCGATTCACCTACACAAAGAGTCGGTGGCTCTGCTATGACTACATTTGAAAAGGTTCATCACACTGTTCAGATGGGCTCTTTACAGGATGTTTTCAGTGTTGACGAGGTAGCTGATTTCATCACACGCGTAACAGGGCAGGGAGCAGATGAATTTGTAGTAGAGCCAAAAATTGACGGACTTTCTGTGTCACTCGAATATGAGAACGGTGTTTTTGTTCGTGGCTCTACCCGAGGAGACGGCTTCATAGGCGAGGATATCACAAATAATCTGAAAACTATTCGTTCCATTCCTTTAAAGCTCAATGAGGAGATTCCTTTTATTGAGGTGCGCGGCGAGGTGTATATGCCAAAAAAGAGCTTTGCAGAGCTCTGCGAAGAACAGGAGAAAAAGGGAGAGCAGCTTCCGAAAAACCCACGAAATGCCGCAGCGGGCTCACTCAGGCAAAAAGACAGCCGTGTTACTGCGCAGAGAAAGCTTGATATATTCTGTTTTAATGTGCAGCGTATCGAGGGCAAGGAGCTGACCGCGCACTCGCAGTCACTTGAATACATGGCACAGCTTGGTTTTAAAGTAATACCTGATTTTGTTGTATGTCATAACAGGGAAGAGGTCGTTGAACGCATAAATAAGATAGGGGAGAGCCGCAGAGCACTGCCGTTCGACATTGACGGTGCAGTTGTCAAGGTAAATGATTTTGCGCTGCGCGAGGAGATCGGAGCAACTACAAAGGTACCTAAATGGGCAGTCGCATTCAAATATCCGCCCGAGGAAAAGGAAACAACACTTAACGAGATCGAAATAAACGTCGGACGAACAGGCGCACTTACACCCGTTGCGATATTCGAGCCTGTTTTCCTCGCAGGAACGACTGTTTCGCGTGCTATTCTGCACAATCAGGATATAATTTCCGATAAGGATATCCGTATCGGCGACAGGATCGTTGTGCGCAAGGCAGGCGATATTATCCCCGAGGTCGTTCGTTCTGTTGCGCACGCTGAGAATTCCGAGCCTTATTTTATCCCGAATGTTTGTCCTGTTTGCGGTGCTGAGGCGCTTCGTGACGAGGACGAGGCTGTTATTCGCTGTCAGAACTTCGATTGTCCCGCGCAGCTTCTGCGCTCTATCGAACACTTTGCTTCAAGAAACGCAATGAATATCGATGGTCTTGGCGAAGCTATCGTTGAGCAGCTTGTGAACGAGGGGCTTATAAAGACCGTTGCTGACCTGTATACGCTTGATATTCAGGAGCTTATGGCTCTTGATCGCTTCGGCAGAAAGTCCGCAGAAAATCTGCTGCAGTCCATCGAAAACTCCAAAAAGAACGAGCTCAACAGGCTTGTTTTCGCGCTTGGAATACGCGGAATAGGCCAAAGAGCGGCAACGCTACTGTGTGAGCATTTCGGCGATATGGACAGCATTATGAACGCTTATCCGCTTGAGATCGCGTCAATTGAGGGCTTCGGCGATATAATGGCACAATCCGTATATGAAGCTATGCAGGAGCCGCACCGCATAAAGCTTATCGAGCGTCTTAAAGAATACGGCGTGAATATGAGTTATTCAAGCTCCAAGGTATCGGACAAGTTTGCGGGGCTGACTTTCGTGCTTACTGGCACCTTGCCGACAATGACGCGCGATCAGGCAAAGGCGCTTATCGAGCAGAACGGCGGCAAATGCAGCGGCTCGGTGTCTAAAAAGACAAGCTATGTCCTCGCTGGCGAAGAGGCCGGAAGCAAGCTGACAAAGGCTAACGAGCTTGGAATTACGGTCATTACGGAGGAACAGTTGTTGGAGATGATTGAGGGCTGATAGTAGGGTAGAGGTGTTAGTTATGAGTATGAAAGATGCTTTTGATGTTTATTTTACTAATTTGAATAGGTATTGGCAGGATAACTATGGCTGTTTCCCTAAAATTCCTTATAACGAAAAATATCAACCCATGCTTAAAAAAGATTTGTTTATTCCTGGAACTTATCAACAAGAAGGCGGATATGTTCAATGGCAGCCAAAGCTCCAAACCGAAAATATTAACTTTCAAAATCTTGAAGAAACGCTAGATATTACAATAAATTCTCAAATCAAGGAGTATTTTTCGACATATTGGTTTATGAGTTTAAACGGTCATGTTGACGAAAATTTTTTTCGTCTTCCCCCTGTTCAACCTGGAATAGATATATTATCAACAGTAGAATTATATCGAAAAAAAGGCATTGTTGATTATTTCGATTCGGGTGATTATTTCTCATTTGGAACGGCTCAAATTGACGGTGATGAAAGATGTGGCATATACATAAATAACAACACCGGTGAAGTTATTTGCGTACAGTGGGAATACCGAAAATCATTCCATCTAGCTGACGACCTCGAAAAACTCATATGTTCTATGGAAATAGCAATATAAATAACAAGGTTAGAGGTGTTAGTTATGAGTATGAAGGATGCTTTTGATGCTTTTTTTGAAAAAAATAGTAACTCATGGAAAAAAGCATGGGGAACTTTGCCAAGGGCCTCAAAAAACGACAAGTACAAAAATAGCTCTCTTATAATTAATAAGGATAATATAAAAGATGAGTTTGAGTGGCAACCAGAGTTGCAGGACAAGCATATTGATTTTAGCGCTATCGAAAAAGAGTTGGGATTCGAAATCAATCCACAGATCAAGGCTTTTTTAACGACCTACTGGTTTATGCCTTTAGAAGGAAAAACGAGCACAGTGGATCAATTGGTTTTAGATGAGCTTTTGCCAAAAACTCAAGTTGATTTTTCTCAATACGTTAAAGATTGCTTCAACAAAAAGCAGTATCATTATTTAGATACAGGCGAATACTTTCTGATTGGTAGTTTTTGTTGTATCAATGGAAATGATAGCTATATGGTACATGTAAATAATGAGACAGGAGAGGTTACTGCAGTTCAAAATTTTGATAAAATTTCAATTAAAATAGCTGACTCAATCGAACAATTGCTTTATGATATGAGTGGAATTTGGGATTAACAAACTAAAACGCCTAAGAATTGATTTTCTCAGGCGTTTACTTATTTCTTCTTATTAGTCACATTACTAAGTGGGTTATTCTGCATAGCGCTCTGCATCTGTGCATTGGAAACGTGCGTGTAGATCTGCGTTGTATTGAGGTTTTCGTGACCAAGAACGTCCTTTAAAACTCGCACATCAACGCCGTTCTGATACATAAGCGTAGCCGCAGTATGGCGCAGCTTATGCACTGATAGGCCCATATTGTCAAGCCCACAGCTTTTAAAACACTGTTCAACTATCTGCTGAACGCGGCGGTTTGATATCCTCGTACCGCGTCGGCTTAAGAACAAAGCGTCCTCTTTGGTAGTTAATGGACGATTTCCGTTCTTTTGTCTAGTTTCTTCATCTGTAACACTAGGATCAATATAATCCATGTAAGCGTTTACACAAGCGTTATTTAAATACACAATGCGTTCTTTACTGCCTTTACCGAGCACTTTGAGCGAGTATATCTCATTTCCGTCAGCATCGTGCGTAGCCCTGATATCACTGATATTTATGCCCACTAACTCGCTTAATCGCATACCGCAATTGAGGAAAAACACCACAATGCAATAATCTCGTTTCTGGTCGGGAGTGTCGATATTTGTCAGCATTTCGAGTGATTGCTCAAGCGTGAGATATTTAGGCAGCGCAGGCTTCGGTGACGGCAGCTCCAGATTTGTCATTGGATTTGTTTCAAACAAGCCCTTGTTATTTGTAAGGAATTTAAAGAACTGTCTGAGCGCAACAGCCTTACGATAGCGCGCCTTATGTTCGTTAGATTTCTCAGTTTTTTCGAATATAAGAAATTCCTGCACAAGCATCAGATCAACAGCTTTGATCTCAGATTCAGTAATATCAGTAATATCTATCTTAGAAAACTCATCAGGATCAGACGATGCACGACCGAGTTTTATTTTGTAGAAACGAAGAAATGAACGCAGATCAGTATAATAGTTAAGAACAGTAAGCTCAGAACGATTTTTTACAAGCTGCAAGTATATGATAAAATCCTTAAGTAATTGCGGCGCATTATCATAATTATACTTATTTGCCATTTCCGCCTCCTCTCTATTTCGTAAAATTTTTATTTTACGAAATTACCTGTATTATTTTTCCTATCACCTATTATATCATACTTGCTACAATTCTGCAATAAAAACAAATAAATATGAAAACACAAATCAGCATATTCGG
>JAZQEQ010000104.1:0-20185 GCA_045539055.1 Oscillospiraceae bacterium
AGCTTCTACTGTAATGGTAGGTACAACAGAGGGTATCCTCGGTCTTAACCCCGAAACAAGGGGTCTGGTTATCGATCCCTCTATCCCCTCCGAGTGGAAGGAATACACAATGGAAAAGACCTTCCGTGGCAAGAAGCTGCACGTTACCGTTAAGAACCCCAACGGTTCCGAGCACGGTGTTAAGTCTGTTACAGTAAACGGCGAGAAGATCGAGGGCAAGCTTATCCTTGACTCTATCCTCAAGGCTGAAAATGATGTTATCATCGAGATGTAATATTGCATAAAAATTCCCCCGTTCTTTTGGACGGGGGCGTTTTTTAATGTCAGTTTGTATTTTAAAACGTTATCATATACTGTGAGTATTATTATTTTTCGATTATCCCTATTGACATTTTTTAAGTTATAATGTATACTAAGTACATGGTCTTTAAAAGACCGCTATTTCGTTATGTTTCGGAGGTACATTATGGCAGGCAAAGCAAAGGGTAATATGAGTACTATCATCACAGTAATATCTATCGTTGCTATCATCGTTTTGGTAATGATTTTTTCTTATATCCAGTGGATCGGAACAAACCCCGACGGCAGCTATAAGATCATCCGCAAGAGCGAAAAGGTATTCGGTACAATAGATTTCAATACAAACGGCACCTGCGTTATCACAGCAGAGGATAAAACATACGATTGCACATGGGAGAGAGATGGCAGTTTCTTCACAAACTCCGGCTCCTATATCATCAAGTACAATCCCCAGATGAGCACAGAGGGTACATTTACCGTTGGTAATGAGGAGATCGAGTATACAGCAGCTGATGCTGCAAGTGGTGCAGCCGTTAAGGTGTTTGAGCTTTCCTGGGCACAGAAGAAGGACGAGAGCGCAAACAAGAATTCCACTGAAAATCCCAAGCTTCTTCTCATCGGCTAAGTTTAAATTGTTTCATAAAATTTATCCCCGCTGTAATTGGCGGGGATTTTTATGTTTGTATTTTTTGATGAACTCTATTGACTTTTTGGGTTGAATGTTGTATACTATTATTATCTGGCAGCATACGCTTTTTTTGTGCTGCAAAAATTTATCACCTATTTTTTAGTGGAGGTCTGACAATGAAGTTAAAGAAAAGCTTGTCGGTTATCATATCGGGCGCTGTTGCAGTGAGTGCTGCGGCTGCGGCTACACAGCTTATTTCTGCAGAGGGTTCGGTTACTCCGTCTGTAACACTGCAGGAATTCTGGGGCGACCTGTACAACATAGAGGCAGCTCCTGCAACCGACTTTACATACAAGTATGATGAAAAGCTCGGCGGCGTTGTTATCACAGATTACAACGGTACCGCGGCAGATGTCAAGGTTCCCGATACCATTGATGGTCATGCCGTTTTAGAAATCGATTTCAGCAAGAGCACAAAGATCATTGAGTCGCTTATCCTTCCCGATACTATCGAGAATATCGACCTCATGAGATACGACGATATCATCAACACACTGAAGATGACAAAGGCTCCCGCGTCGGGCTTCACTTTCTATATTGATGAGGAGCTTGGCGGCGTTGTTATCACAAATTACAACAGCAGCACATCTATTCTGCGTCTTCCTGATACACTTGAGACATCCAACGGCACGATGAACGTTGTCGGTGTAGACCTGTCTGAGTGTACTACTGATATAGATATGGTGGTCCTGCCCGAAAAGGCTGAGTTCCTTTCTCTCGGCAACTACGCTGCAAGCTCTGTCAAGATGAGCGAGCTGAACGCTGTAAAGCTCGATGGCGAGTACAACGGCATCAGCGTTTCCAAGATGAACATTCCTGCAAAGTGCCTCGACAATAAGTATGCTTTCTCCGGCTCCACTCTGAGAAGCGTATATGTTCCTGCAGAGGCTGCAAAGATCCCCGACTGGACATTCGGTAAGTGCGAGTGGCTGACAGATGTAGTTATCGCAGGCGACAACATCGAGATCGGCAACTATGCATTCTCCTGCTGTGAGGAGCTTACAGATATTGATGTTTCTCTCGCTACAAAGATCGGCGACTGGGCATTCGGCAGCTGTAAGAGCCTTGAAAAGGCAACTCTTGCTGACGACCTTACATACATCGGCGAGGGCGCGTTCAGTAGCTGCGAAAGCCTTATGACTGCAAACATCAGCGCAAATGTAAATTACATTGGCGACTATGCATTTGACGGCTGCGAGATGCTCATGGCTATCAACGTAAACGAGGGCAATGCAAAGTACACAAGTGTTGATGGCGTTCTGTTCAACAAGAAGATGACAGTTCTGATGAAGATGCCCGAGAACAGCATGATCACAGATTATGTTGTTCCCACAGGCGTTAAAGAGATCGACACTGCTGCGTTCCGTAACAGCTCCATCAAGACCATCACAATCCCCTCCGGTGTAAACTACATCGGCTATGAAGCGTTTGTTGACAGCAAGCTCTCCTACATCGGTCTGCCCAGAAGCGTTAGCGTTGTTGAACCGAATGCTTTCGGCAACATTTCTGTTGGCACAAACAGATACACAAGCGGCAGCGGCGATATCTACAACGGTATAAACACCTCGCTGTTCTGATAACTTCATACAAAAGATCACTCCCCCGAGTTCGGGGGAGTTTTTATTTAAGAAATTCGTAAGAACTCGTCAGAAAACTGTAAGAAAGCTTAAGATTTATTTAATTGAATAGCCTTGAGCCGCATGGTACAATGAATAAAGCGAACTTTTCGGAGGGTCCAATGAAAACAATGCTTTATTCGGAGGCTATGCGCCTTATTAAAATATCGGGGCTGGGCAGAGCTATACAGCATCAGAAAAAAGCTTTAGGGCTGTGCGGCGCAGAAATAACAGACGATCTTGCAGATTGTGATGTGGTGCATATCAACACGCTGGGTTTGAAGTCCAGGCAGCTTGCTAAGAAAGCGAAAAGATCAGGCAGGCGCGTAGTGTACCATGCTCATTCGACGGAGGAGGATTTCCGCAATTCCTTTGTCGGCTCTAATCTTATTTCGGGGCTTTACAGAAGATGGATCTGCTCCTGCTATAAGCTTGGCGATGTCATAATTACACCCACCGAATACTCAAAACGGCTGCTGCGAGGCTACGGCATAGATAAGCCGATATACGCCCTTTCAAATGGGATAGATATTGATTTCTACAAGCCGCAGGAGAGCGACCGTACAGAGTTCCGCGCAAAATACGGATATTCAGACAGCGACAAGGTGGTAATGTCGGTGGGGCTTTATTTCGAGCGCAAGGGGCTGCTCGATTTTGTAAGGCTTGCTTATGCCATGCCCGACCACAAATTTATATGGTTCGGCAAAACTCCGTTGATAAGCGTGCCGCCTAAGATAGCAAGAGCTGTGCGGACAAAGCTGCCTAATCTTGTTTTTGCAGGCTACGTTAGCCCTGAGGAACTGAAAAAAGCCTATGCGGGAGCGGATGTGTACATATTTCCGACCTACGAGGAGACAGAGGGCATAGTCCTGCTTGAGGCGCTTGCAAGCCGTGCGAATGTTATAGTCCGTGATATCCCTGTGTTTGACTGGCTCAGGGCAGACAGGGACTGCTATAAGGCAAAGAGCCTTGCGGAATTTAAGTTCAGGATAAACGGGATAACGTCGAGCAGGTTGCCGTCACTCAAAGCCCGTGGTTTTGACGCGGTCGCAGATAAAGAGCTTGGTGCAGTCGGAAGACGGCTCGTTGATATTTATAACGGCATCGGAAAGGAAAATTCTGAAACCTGTTGACGAACTATTGACAGGGCGCATATTATATGCTATAATAAAACAACAAAAAACCTTATCAAGAGTGGCTTCTGGTCGAAAGACGGGGGACTGGTCCCTATGAAGCCCGGCAACCTATTCTTCGGAAAAAGGTGCTACTTCCTGCGGCGATAAGCCGAAAGATGAGGAGTGTATAACGTAAAGTTAGCGCACTCCGAAAGAGTGCGTTTTTTGTTTTGAGAAGAGATCAGAAAAAGAAAGGAATTTATTATGGCTAAGAAGTTTTTATTCACATCTGAAAGCGTAACAGAGGGTCATCCCGACAAGATCTGCGACAACATCTCTGATGCGGTGCTGGATGCTATCCTTGCGCAGGATCCCATGGGCAGAGTTGCCTGCGAGACCTGCACAACAACAGGTATGGTAATGGTTATGGGCGAGATCACAACATCCGCTCAGATCGATATCCCTGCTATCGTTCGCGATACAGTGCGCGAGATCGGCTACGACAACTCCGAGTACGGCTTTGACTGCAATACCTGTGCAGTGCTTACCTCTATCGACAAGCAGTCCCCCGATATCGCAATGGGCGTAAACAATGCGCTTGAGGGCAGAGAGCAGAACCTCGGTGATACGGGCGCAGGCGATCAGGGCATGATGTTCGGCTATGCTTGCAGCGAAACTCCCGAGCTTATGCCGCTGCCTATCAGCCTCGCACAGAAGCTGGCACTCAAGCTTACAGCAGTACGCAAGAGCGGCGAGATGCCCTATCTGCTCCCCGACGGCAAGACACAGGTAACTGTTGAGTACGTTGACAACAAGCCTGTTCGTGTCGATACAGTAGTTGTTTCCTCTCAGCACAAGGCTTCCGCTACACTGGAACAGATCCGCGCAGATGTTATCGAAAAGGTCATCAAGACCACAGTTCCCGCAGAGCTGCTTGATGAGAACACAAAGTATTTCGTAAATCCCACAGGCCGCTTCGTTGTAGGCGGACCTCAGGGCGACAGCGGTCTTACAGGACGCAAGATAATCGTTGATACATACGGCGGCTATGCACGTCACGGCGGCGGCGCATTCAGCGGCAAGGATCCCACCAAGGTAGATCGTTCCGCGGCTTACATGGCAAGATACGCAGCAAAGAATATCGTTGCAGCTGGTCTTGCAGAGCGCGCTGAGGTCGAGGTCGCATACGCTATCGGTGTTGCTAAGCCTGTATCTATCATGGTAGATACATTCGGCACAGGCAAGTATTCCGATGAGCAGATATCCGAGGCAGTATCGAAGGTGTTCGATTTCCGTCCCGCTGCTATCATCAGCACACTGGAGCTTCGCAAGCCTCAGTACAAGCAGCTTGCGGCTTACGGACACATGGGCAGAGAGGACCTCGGCGTAGCGTGGGAGCGCACCGATAAGGCAGAGGCACTCAAGGCTGCTATAAACTAAAATAAATTCAAAAGCGGAGCTTTAAAGCTCCGCTTTTCCTATGTCTGCGGTCAGCCGAAAAGCGTAATAGTCGTTTATACGACAGTGTTTTGTTATGTTATCCAAAAATCACAAAAAAATATGGTAAAATTTTAGAAAATGCGCAATTTCACTTGATTTATTTTGTTAATTATAGTATAATGTAAAAAGAACTATTCTGCCATATCATGCGCTGTTGATGCGATATGGCTTTGAAATATTATCAAGAAGGATATGATGCTTTTGTTTTTTGGTAACAAAATAATAAAGGTCGAGATCCTGGATAGAAACGGTATTACTGCTGTAACATCTGAGAAGAACTTCGTCTTTCCGAAGAACATCGAAAGCGCGGAGGACAGCATTCTGATCATAAAGGGCGCCGGTCTGAGGGAATTCCCGAAGGATGAAAGGGTCCATGTCATTGCCACGACTAAGGCGGGCGACCGTATAAAATATCCGGGTATGGTAACTGTTTCGCTTGACACGCAACTCAATGTGCGCATCCTGAAAACGCGCGATACTGAGGTGCTGGAGGAGCGGCGCAGATACTTCAAGATCAAGGTCGAGGAGCATGGGCGTGTGTTGTTCCTTGTCCGTGATGACGAGACCATCCGCTTTGAGGAACCGATACCGATGAATATCCACGATATAAACATCGGCGGTGTGTTCATGTCGAGCGAATATGTTTTCCAGCAGGATGATATGGTCTGCATGGATATAGACCTGTTCGTTGATTATCGTCTTAACGCGATAGCGCAGATATTGCGTGTTCAGAAGGATGTCGACGGCAGCATAAAGGGCTATGGTTGTCAGTTCCAGGGGCTTACCGCCTCGCAGGAGGACTACATCGGAAAATACATCTACAAGGTCCAGTTTGCACAGCGTCAGAAGCAAATGGCGCGTGAGGCGGATTATTGATAATTTCTATTCAAGCAAAAATCACATTATATAATCAGGGGGATTAGTTAAAGATGAATAATGCAAAGCTGAAGGTCGTACTTACGGCTATACTGCTGGTCTTCGCGATCGTGCCTGCTCTTATCGTAGGTCTTGTCGGAACATTCTCGCTTGCAGGATATGAGGCATCGGCAAAGACCGACACTCTTACTGCTGTAGCAAAGTCAAAGTCTGTTGCACTTGATCAGCTGTTTTCCTATTACACAGGTACAGTTGGCATGCTTTCAAAGTCTGAGATAATTATCGATGCAGCAGCAGGTGACGGCAGCAAGGCTGCTTCTGCGCTCAAGTCGGTTGTCAAGGCTGATGCTGACTTTATCGATGTAATGATCGTTGATGTGGAGGGTGACATAGTTACTTCTGCAAACGGAAATACAGGCCTTAAGTTTGAGCATTTCAGCGATACAGGCCTCTCCACAGTATCCGGCATCCTGACATGGAACAACTACAACGGTGTTGACGCTTTCTATGTAGCAAAGGATATCTACGAGGACACTGCGAAGCGCGGTTACGCTGTAGCGATCGTGTCTGTTGCCCCTGAGAGCAATGTTGCTACCGCTCTTTCCGGTACATTCCTTGACGGCGGTCACATGATCATATTTGATGACAGCGGCAAGACTGTTAATCTCGGCAACGACATGTCTGTAAAGAACGACAGCTCTATCAGCGGTACTCTTGCTGATATGCGTTCCAGAACAACTATGGTCGACAACACATCCGCAAACCAGACCGTTATCACAGGCAACCTTGGTGAGTATACATATGCTTGCGGTGTTATCCCCAATGTAAGCACATGGAGATGGGCAGGCGTTGTAAAGACCGGCACATTCGGCTCTTTCTCTGTAATGGCTATCATTATCGGTTGGGGCGTTATCCTTGTAGCCTGCGCTCTTGCTGCACTTTGTGCATGGCTGATGATCAGCAAGTTCACAGGTCAGATGCAGGAGATGCTGCGTACAATGGACGCTATCTCCGAGGAAGAAAACGGTTACGATATCAGATTTACCATCAAGAACAGAAAGAGCGAGCTTGGTCGCATCAAGGACTCCTTCAATGATATGCTTGATGAAGTTATCATGAGTGAGGAGCGTCACCGTACCATCGCTGAACTGTCTGACAATATGCTGTTCGAGTGGGACTTCCACAAGGAGAGTATGTATGTTTCCAAGAATACACTCGCAAAGTTCAATATCGACACAGAATCCGCGACACTCTCTAACGGCCGCTTTATCGATGCGCTGATGTCGGCAGAGGATGCTGACAAGTATAAGAGAGATATCAGCCAGCTGCTGAGAGATAAGAACGGCTACAGCAGTGAGTATCAGCTGACCGCGAAGTCCGGTACAGTCATCTGGGTATCCCTGCGTGCGGTATGTATTACAGACCGTCTTGGCGAGCCGCTGAGAGTTATCGGCGTTATGACTGATATCGACAACGAGAAGAAGATGGAGCTCCAGCTCTCCGAGCGTGCAAGCTTTGACTTCCTTTCTCAGCTTTACAACAGAAACACATTCACAAGAACACTCACAGCAGAGCTTGAGCGCCGCGGCGGCAACAAGATCGCGCTGCTGTTCATCGACGTTGACGACTTCAAGTTCATCAACGACAGATACGGTCATACCATCGGTGACGAGGTCATCAAGTATGTTGCAGACACGATCCGTGTTAAGGTCGATGACAAGGGCGGTTTCGCAGGTCGATTTGGCGGTGATGAGTTCGTTCTGTGCTTCACAGATCAGGAGGATATCGAGAACATCGAGAACATCTCCATGGATATCATCAACGAGCTGTACGGAGGCTATACAACTGCTGACGGCAGCATGACCATCAACGTAAAGGCAAGTATCGGTATCGCACTTTGCCCCGAGCACTCCGAGGATTGCAACGAGCTGCTCTCGTTCTCCGATACAGCAATGTACTTCGTTAAGAAGAACGGTAAGACAAACTACCATATGTACTGCCCCGAGGACACAGAGTCCGGCGAGTACATCGACCCCGAGTTCTAATTTCTATATCAAATACACTCATAGGGCGGACAGAAATTGTGCGCCCTATGGTAGCTTTGGAGGTATAAAGCTTTGGCAAAGGTTATTGCTATTACCAATCAGAAGGGCGGCGTAGGTAAGACTACCACCTGCTGCGGACTTTGCGGCGGACTTGTAAAGAAAGGCTACAAGGTCCTTGCTATCGACCTTGACCCACAGGGAAACCTTGGCTTCAGCCTTGGAACAGAGGCGGAGGATAATTTCACCGCTTATGACCTGTTCAAGGGCAACTGCGATATCACAGACGCCATCATCAAGGGCGAGGTATGTGATGTTATTCCGTCGAACATTCTGCTTTCGGGCGTTGAGCTTGAGCTGACAGGTGTCGGCAGAGAGTATATCCTTCGCGAGCAGCTTGAGGAGATCAAGGATCAGTATGATTACATAATTCTGGACACTCCCCCCGCGCTGTCTGTACTTACGATAAACGCCTATACTGCATCGGACGAGCTTGTTATCCCCATGCTGTGTGAGATACTCAGCCTTCAGGGTATAGCTCAGCTGAAGCAGACCATTTTCGCTGTTCAGCGTTACTACAACAAGGGTCTTAAGGTGCGCGGAATATTGCTTAACAAGTACAATTCCCGCCTTACGCTTACAAAGGAAGTAGAGGAGCTTGCTCAGATGATCGCAGATCAGCTCGAAACCGAGATCTTCAAATCCAGAATAAGCGCGAGCGTTTGTATTGCCGAAGCACCTGCTCATGGCGAGTCGGTAATTACATATTCACCCAAATCCAAGGCGACCAAGGAATTTATAACATTTGTTGATGAGCTTATTGGAGCGAACGTGAAAAAGGGCGGAGTTAAGTGCAAATGAGCGCCGAAAAAACAAAGAAACCAAAACAGCCTGCCGAGCCTAAGAAGCGCGCGCCTGCAAAGCCAGCTGCTGATGAGAGCAAGGCGGTAAAAAAGCCTGCTGCAAAGCCGAAGACGGCGGAAAAGAAGCCTGTAAAGTCCGAGGAAACCAAAAAGTCGGGCTCAAAGGCTCAGCCTAAGACTGAAAAAAAGGCTGCACCGAAATCGTCGGAAAAGTCACCTGCCAAGGCTTCTGCAAAGCCTAAGGCTGACAGCAAGCAGGGCGAAAATACTGCTGCTAAAAAGATGGCGGAAAAGAAGCCCGCTGCGAAGAAGGCTGCTAAGAAGGCGGAAAAGGTCGGCGGCGAGCAGAGCAGCAAGACTCCTCAGGTGATGCGCCTTGTCGAGCAGCGCAACGATATGGTGAATCCCACTATCCTCGCAGGTAAGAGCAGTATTCCGAGGAAGCTGCGCGGGCTTGAGCCGCTTACGAAGATAATGAAGCGCGACGCTGAAACAGTGTTCGGCTCGGATGAAGAAGCTGAAACATTCAATCTCACGGCGCTTGTTATTGACGACCATGCGGCGCAGATACTGCGCAGATTCAATGCCTGCGACTGCGAGGTCTGCATAGAGCGCCTGTCACAGCTGACGGCGGACAGCGTGCCTGCACGCTTTGTGAAGCTCAAAAAGCGTTCTGTCGAGCGCAAGGCTGCCGAGGTTGAGGAGCTAAAGGCTCCGCTGAAAAGAGCGGTCACATCGCGCATGATAAGGCTTGTTATGCAGAACAAAAAGCGCAGCTTCCATGATATCTAAAAAATAGACCCTGTGATCTTTCACAGGGTCTTGTTTTATTGGGCTTTTATCCATTCAAACACCTTTGCTGCGGTGTCGCGGTCGGTCTGCTGCTGCATACCTACATGGATGCTGTAAATATCATTACCGTTCTCGAACATAAACTCGATATACCCGATAATAAACTCAGGGTCGTCATCCTCGATGGGAAGTATGACCTCAAAGAACGATACCCAGCCGTCCTTGCCACCGTACGATGCCTCGGTGAGCGAGGTGTTTGAGGTGGTGCGGTAGCCGCTTGCATAGTACTCGAATATCGTGGTGTCATGCACCTGACGCGCGTAATCGGCAAGCGATGTGCGCTCAGTGTCCTCGTCGGGAGTCATGTCCTGTGCGCTGATAAAGATGATATTGCTGTCATTTGTGGCTTGCACGAGATAGCGCAGTCCGTTTTCCTCGTTTTCCTTTTTGGCATCCTCGGGCGCAACGCCGCTCAGCGAGTCGTATATATCATCGCCTATGAGAACGCTGTATTCCTCGGGGAAGTCTATCGATATTCCTGCATTAGGAAGCGAAACTCTGTTTCCGTCAGCAGTGACGTCGCTTGCTTTGGCGCAGCCCGAAATAAGCATAACGCCGCATAACAAAAGAGTGGAAATTGCTTTTTTCATCAGTACCTCAGTCGTCTAATAGTGCCTGTAAGTCATCGGGAAGCGGGGAGGTCAGTGTTATCTGCTCACCTGTTACAGGGTGAGGGAAGCTTACCTCGCCACAGTGGAGTGCGTGGCGGTCTATGGCATCGAGATTGCCGCCGTACATTCCGTCGCCGCAAAGCGGAAATCCTACATACGCGAAGTGAACGCGTATCTGGTGCGTGCGGCCTGTTTTAAGTATTATCCGCACGAGAGTGCGGTTGTTTTTGTGCTGTATGCCCTCGTACAGGGTCAGTGCATACTGTCCGTCGGGGGTCACGTTTCGGTAGATTATGCTGTCCTCTACCCGACCGACAGGCACATTGATCTCGCCCTTGCCCATTTTGCCGTCAACGATCGCATAATACACCTTTTGCACTTTCTTTGAAAGCCCCGCTGCTGCCAGCTTGTTCTTGGCACATACGCAAAGACCCGAGGTGTTGCGGTCCAGACGGTTAATTGCGCGGAAAGGAGTATTGGGGTACATTGCTGCGAACAGGTTTCCGAGCGTGTCGTCGCTGTGCTTTATCGAGGGATGCACCGCCATATACGGCGGCTTGTCGAACACGATAACGTCTTCGTCCTCATAGGCTATACATGCTTTAAGCGAGGGATTTGGGATGAGCCCGCCCTCGTCCTGCATGACAACGCGTATCTCATCGCCGGTGTGAACGGTGTCTATCGTGCGGATAAGAACTCCGTCGCGCGTTACGCCGTCCTTCACATGCTTCAGCTTGACGATTATCCTGCGCGAGAAACCACGGCTTCTGAGGAATTCCTGCAGCGTTCTGCCGTCGAATTCCTCATTGACCGTCAGTATAAGCTCTCTCATTTTGTAAACTGGATCTTGTCCAGCATCTCATCAGTGGAGAAGGATACAGCATTGAACATAAACAGAGCCTGAGTATACTCGTCCATATCGATGAAGTAGTTGAGGTCGCCGTTTATATAGCGCATATCTACCATCGTTATCTTCTCGTAGTGATTAGCGAGGAACGGAACAAGGCTGTGCGCGTAGCTGTCCTTTACGATGAGCAGTTTCTTGCCGTTTTCGATGTTTGTTTCTATATCGATGATAGGCTGGTTGCTGCCTGTGAAAGAGGAGTACTTGTCCTTTACGTCAAGGTAATCACGCACATAGAGGCTGTCGTATACCTTTTTCTCTGTGCCTGTGTTCACTGTCATGGTGATCTCGGGCGCATTGTTCTTGAGGTGGTAGTAGTCGATGCTGTCGGGAGTAACTCCGTTGTCCAGCGTCTTGGAGTACAGTGTGCCGCGGAAATCGCTGCTTACTGTTTCGATATTGAAGTCGTTCAGGCTGTACGGGCTGTAACCGAGCGTTTTAGCAGCGGCACAGTATGCGTAATACGAGCCAAGACTGGTCCAGTGGTGGTCGGTGCGGTAGAACAGGTAGTCGTCCTTGTGTTCCGACATGAAGCTGAGCGAGTCGATAGTGGTGAATCCCTCCATCTGCTCGTAAACATCCTCTATAAAGCCTTTCTGACTAAGATAGCCGTTGTAGCTGGGCATCTTGTGCTGGAAGAACTCCTGCGCTGTGGGAGCAAGCATTATCGAACAGGGAAGCTCGGGATGATTTTCAGCAAAGAGATTCATAGCGTTGATGGAGCTTTGAACATCATCTGCGTCATATTCGGTGAATACCTGTATCATGTGGTCGTCTACGGTGTAGACGCCGTTTATCTCCTGCTTGCCTATAAGCGTTTCAAGCTTGTTCTTCGCCTGTACCCAGAGCTCTCTGCCGACAAGGTGGTCGGCGTAGTAGGTTTCGATATCGTCCATGAAGCTGGGCTTGTCGCGCACTGTGATATAATCCCACTTGATCGCGTCCACATATCCGCCGAAGTCCTCTGCCTTGTCCCATTTCTTATCATTTATGAGTGTGGGGAAGGTCGCGAGGGTACGGTTTTCGTTTTCACTGCGTTCCTGCTTGGGGAGTATGGTGGTTGCTATCGGCACAGAAAGCAGTACAAACGCAAATATGCCGATCATCAGCTTTGATGGTGTCATTTTAAATTTCATGCATACTCCTCCTTCTTAGAAATTAAAGTACAGGAACGGGTTGTAGGTTGCTGTCGAGAGGTAAGCTATCGAAGCAAGCATTACAACGAGCTGCACAACGGGAATGCTGTACTGGGTCCATTTTGGAGCCTTTGTCTTGATATATGTCGAAAGGCTCTTGATGAGATCGGAGCTGCCGAGGATGCAGATAGCGAATATAACGCCGTAGTTCATGATAGCGCTAGTAGCGAAATCGTCCATGAACACACCGTTTGCTCCGAACATTGCGCCGATATAGGTGCCTACCTGCTGGAACATCAGCACGATGTCGACGTTGGTCTGGTCGATAGCCTCGAACATTACCCAGCCGAACACTACCAGAATGAAGGTATACAGCCAGCTGAAGATCGAAGGTATCTTTTCAAGCCACTTTCCGAGGAAAAGTCGCTCAAGTACTATAAGGATACCGAAGTACAGACCCCACAGCATAAAGTTCCAGCTTGCGCCGTGCCAGATACCTGTTACGGCCCAGACAACGAGCAGGTTGAAGATAGTGCGGGCTGTACCCTTACGGTTACCGCCGAGGGGAATATAGATATAGCTCTTGAACCATCCGCCGAGAGTCATGTGCCAGCGGCGCCAGAACTCGGAAATACTGTGACTCATATAGGGATAATCGAAGTTCTCAGGGAAGTTGAAGCCCATCATCTTGCCAAGACCGATAGCCATATCGGAGTAGCCCGAGAAGTCGAAGAAGATCTGGAATGTGAATGCAAGGATACCGAGCCATGCGGTAACGGTGGAGAGCTGAGTATAATCAAAGCCCGCCATTTCCTTTACGCTTGTCCAGAGCATACCGATGTTGTTTGCGATAAGCACCTTTTTGCCAAGGCCTGTGATGAAGCGGCAGATACCGTCGCCCACCATCTTTTCAGTGATGGTACGGTTGTCTATCTCATACTGAACGTCCTCATAGCGTACGATAGGACCTGCAACGATCTGCGGGAACAGCGATACGAACGCGATGAAGCTTACAGGGTTCTTTTGAACCTTGATATTCCTTCTGTACAGGTCGATGGTGTAGGACATCGACTGGAATGTAAAGAAGCTGATACCGATAGGCAGCGGCAGGTTGGGATTCGGGATAGAAAGTCCGAACCATGCGTTTGCGGAATTGATGATAAATCCGAGATACTTGAATACCGACAGCAGACCGATATTCATTATAAGTGACACTATCAGGCACACTGTTCGTACCTTGGGACGATCATCGTATTTATGCATGATAAGTCCTGCGCAGTAGTCGATAGCTGTCGAAAGCAGCATAACGAATACATACAGCGGCTCGCCCCATGCGTAGAATACGATACCGCTGATAAGGATGATGACATTCTGTATTTTGTTGTTCGGCATCAGATAATACAATATCAGTGTTATCGGAAGGAAAGCAAACAAGAATGTAAGACTTGAAAAGACCATATTTTCCCCCTAGGTTTGTATTTTATTTATAAATTCTTCTTTTGTGAACATCACATTGAGAATTTCAATAAGCATATTTGCGGAAAGAAGCTCGGGCAGTCCGAGACTTTTCTGAAGTGCAGCGCGTTTCTCCGCTGCATTGTCACAGCCGATAAGTCCCATATCCATGAGATCGGCTTTTGTTATCGGGTCGGGCTTCGGAGCAGATTCGTCAGCGAGCACACCTGCTTTTCTAAAGGCTTCTGTCAGCACCTCGCGGCTCATTCCTTCGACACCGAGCGTCCCTGCTTTTGAGGGTTGGGATTTTCTGCGCTCTTTTCCGAAGATATCGGGAATATAGACGTTTATTATCTCGCCCTTTTTTACGATATTTCTTATATGCGAGCGTATCCTGAACCCTGCGCTGTCGCTGTCAGTGAGTATCACGATACCCGTTTTTTCGGCAAGCGACTGAATAAGCGCCTTTTTCTCCTCGTCCTTGTAGATGCTGAAGCCGTTTGTAGGGATTATGACGGCGTCAACGAGCGAGGAGAGCGTTATCTTATCGTACTTACCCTCAACTATTATTGCCTGTTTTATCTTAATCATGTTCTTTTCAGTACTGAAATTTCAGTCAGCGCACGTTCAATGAGCGTGCGGCGGTCGGCCTTTGATGAATTGAGCAGCAGATTTGTGTCGTAGAGTATCTCGACGCACTGCTTCAGATAATCCACCGAGAGATATTTCACCGAGCCGAAAGCTTTTGTCATGACGAATGTGCGGTTTCTGGGATAGTTGAACGCTGCCGCGGCATCGTTTGCGGTCTTTCTTGAAAGTTGAGCAAGCTTGGCACGGTAGCAGTCAACAAAATGTCCCGAAAGCGTTGATAATATGACCACAGGCTCTATACGCTGTACAAAGAGGTCGTCAAGTATACGGAAAGCCTTTGCCGTATTGCCTGCGAAAAGCTCTGACGCAAGAGTGTAGATACTGGTATCCACAAGCTTCGGCACCAGCGCGTCGATAGCGTCGCGCGTTATCTCTCCGCTGCCAGTGTAGTCGCACAGTTTGCTAACTTCTGTTGACAGCAAATTCATATCCTTTCCGCAAAGCTCCGCCAATAACACAGCGTTCTCCTGCGAAAGGTTGCAATTTAAGCGCCCCGCTTTTTTTATCGCCATCTGCGCAAGCTGAGAAGCGCTCATGTGCTTCATTTCGCACAGGATACCGCTCTTTTCGGCGGCCTCCATAAGCTTCTTCATCTTCGCCTTAGGCTTTTTGGGGTCTATTTCAATACCCGTCTGCGATATCACCAGCACAGTCGTATCAGGCAGCTGCGATATGATATCAGTATACGCTTTCATTTCAGCGTTATCCAGCTTGTCCGCATCAAGGTCGTTGATGACGATGACCTTGTATTCCGCGAAAAACGGCATACTGTCCGCAAAATCCGACAGAGTGTCAGACGGCGGTGCCTCGTTGAAGCGCACGAAATTGAGGTCTGACGGCTCTTTTCCGAGAGCCGCTTCGATTATTTTATTTTCATACGTTTTCGTGAGGAAATGCTCCTCACCGAAAAGGAAATAAACGCGCGAAAGCTGACCTGCCCTGAGGTCGGCTTTCAGACGCGGCTCTTCTATTTTAGCCACTGGATGCTCCTTTGATTAAGCCATGTTAGTAGACAGCTTGCGTCCGCCGATGATGTGGAAGTGCAGATGTCTTACGGTCTGACCGCCGTCCTCGCCTACGTTGGATACTACGCGGTAGCCGTTATCGAGCTTCTCCTCGCGCGCTATCTGAGGGATGATGCTGAAGATATGAGCGACAACATCGGTGTTGTCAGCGGTAAGCTCGTCCACTCCGCCGATATGCGCCTTGGGAATTATGAGGATATGTGTGGGAGCCATAGGTGCAATGTCACGGAACGCGAGGCACTTGTCGTCCTCGTATACCTTTGTAGAGGGGATCTCCCCTGCGATTATTTTACAGAATAAGCAGTTTTCCATTTTTGATGTCCTCCTGTTATTACACAATACGGTCTTTGATGTTTCTCAAAGACCGCACCATGCTTATTATACAATACTATCAGTTAAGATTGGGTAAAAGATCACTTGATATACTTCGCTGCGATATCAGCTGCTGCGCCGAATGCCTCGGACAGCTTGGAAACGTCGGGGATACCTGCCATAGCCTGGTCGGGCTTTCCGCCGCCCTTGCCACCTAAGAGGGCAGCCATTTCCTTAACGATCTGACCTGCGTTTGCGCCCTTTTCAACAGCGGACTTGGAGCACTTGCACAGCATATTGTTCTTGCCGTCGTTTGTGCCAACAAGGATAGCCACGAAGCAGTCAAACTTGTCAGCGAGGCTGTCGCCGATCTTTCTCAGACCGTCTGCGCCTGTGCCGTCAAGTGAAGCGGTGATGATCTTGACGCCGTTTACCTCAGGACAGCCATCACCGAGGTTGCCCATCTGCGCGTTAGCTGCAGCCTGCTGCATAGCCTCGATCTTCTTGTCCTTCTCGCGAAGCTCGCCCATAACGCTCTCGCAACGCTTAACGAGCTCGTTTGTATTGGCGATCTTGAGAGCCTCGGCAGCCTTTACGACTGTATCCTTGTAGGAGTTCAGCAGCTCGAGAACATTTGCGCCTGTAACAGCCTCGATACGTCTTACGCCCGAAGCAACGGATGTTTCGGAAACGATCTTGAACAGACCTGCGCAAGCGGAGTTCTTCAGATGTGTACCGCCGCAGAACTCTGTGGAGTACTCGCCGACTGTTACAACGCGTACAACGTCGCCGTACTTCTCGCCGAACAGAGCCATTGCGCCCTTCTTCTTAGCCTCCTCGATAGGCAGCTCCTCTGTTACAACGGGAACGCCCTCGAGAATTACCTTGTTTACATAAGCCTCGATCTTTGCAAGCTCCTCGGGGGTAACTGCATTGAAGTGGCTGAAGTCAAATCTGCATCTGTAGGGATCAACATAAGAGCCGCTCTGGTGAACGTGGTCGCCGAGAACTTCTCTCAGTGCGCTCTGGAGAATATGAGCGCAGGTGTGGTTTCTTTCGGTAGCTGCGCGCTTTTCAGCGTCAACTGCTGCTGTTACGTTATCGCCGACAGAGAAACCGCCTGCGAGCACCTCGCCGCTGCAGATATATGCGCCGCCTGTGAGCTTCTGGGTATCCTCCACCTTGATGATGCTTGTGCCATTTGTGATAGTACCGCAGTCGCCTACCTGACCGCCCATCTCAGCGTAGAAAGGTGTGTTCTCGATGATAACGCTCACCTTGTCGCCTGCGCCGCAGAGCTCTGCGATCTCGCCGTCCTTAACGAGTGCGAGTATCTTTGTATCGGAGGTAAGACCTGTATAGCCTACGAAATTGGTCTTGTAGTTGTCAAGCTCGCTGTTCTTTGCGTTGTCCCAGCCGCCGCCGAGCTTCTTGTTAGCGCGTGCGGTGTCCTTCTGTTCCTGCATGAGCGCCTTGAAGCCGTCCTCGTCAGCGGACAGACCCTTTTCTTCAAGGATCTCCTTTGTAAGGTCGAGCGGGAAGCCGTAGGTGTCGTGAAGCTTGAATACGTCAGCACCTGCGAGAGTCTTTTCGCCCTTTGCGATAAGAGCGTCGATCATCTCGTTCAGGATCTCTGTACCCTTGTCGACTGTCTTAGCGAAGCTCTCCTCCTCGGTCTTGATGACCTTCTTGATGTAAGCGCGCTTCTCGTCGAGCTCAGGATAAGCGGAGAGGTTCTCGTCAATAACTGTATCGCATACCTCGTGCAGGAAGGAGTTTGTATAGCCGAGCATTCTTCCGTGACGTGCAGCACGTCTGAGCAGACGGCGCAGAACGTAGCCTCTGCCCTCGTTGGAGGGGAGAACGCCGTCGCCTACCATGAATGTTGTGGAACGGATGTGGTCTGTGATAACACGGATGGAGATATCCTTCTTAGCGTCTGCCTTGTACTCAACACCGATGATGGAGCAGATGCGCTTCATGATGTTCTGAACTGTATCTACCTCGAACAGGTTGTCAACGTCCTGCATTACGCAAGCAAGTCTTTCAAGACCCATACCTGTGTCGATGTTCTTTGTTGCAAGCTGTGTGTAGTTGCCCTTGCCGTCGTTGTCGAACTGTGTGAATACGTTGTTCCAGATCTCGATTATTCTGTCGCAGTCAGATGCCTGCTCAAAATTCTCGAAAGGACCGTACTTTTCGCCACGGTCGAAGTGGATCTCGGAGCAGGGACCGCAGGGACCGCTGCCGTGCTCCCAGAAGTTGTCCTTCTTGCCGAGCTTGATGATACGGTCGCGGGGAACGCCTACTTCGTCAGCCCAGATATCGCCTGCTTCATCGTCCTGCTCGTAGATAGTTACCCACAGTCTGTCTGCAGGGATCTCAAGAGTCTTTGTAAGGAACTCCCATGCCCACGCGATAGCTTCGTGCTTGAAGTAATCGCCGAAGGAGAAGTTGCCCAGCATCTCGAAGTATGTGCCGTGGCGTGCGGTCTTACCAACGTTCTCAATATCGGGAGTACGGATGCACTTCTGGCAGGTAGTTACTCTGTGGCAGGGAGGCTCCTCAATGCCCTGGAAGTACTTTTTAAGGGGAGTCATACCTGCATTTATCAGCAGAATGGAGTTATCGCCCTGGGGTACCAGCGGAAAAGAATTCATACGCAGGTGTCCCTTGGACTCAAAGAATTTTAAATAGCTTTCGCGGAGGTCATTTAAGCCTGTCCATTTCATAATAGTTGTCCTCATTTTTTATAGATTTTTTCACGTTTATGCTCTTTGGAAAGAGTATAACACATACATATTTATTATATAGCGATTTTGCGCGATTGTCAATAGAAATATATACAAAAAAACAGACGGAGCACAGTCCGTCTGTCGTTATATAAACAAATATTTCACCTCGTCCATGAAAGGCTCGTCGTAAAGCTTGGGGTAAAAGCCGAAAACAAGCTCGTAGAACTGCTCGTCAGAGAGGGCTTCAAACTCCCCGAAAAGAAATCCCGGATAGTTTTTCATAGCATCCGTCATGGAGCGAGCCTTGCCGCGGTCGTTATTCTGAAGCTTGTCGCATATCTTGTCGTTGCCATAGATGATGGCGGGAATATGCTTTACAGCCTTTTCAAAGTCATAATCAAGTGTTGGTCTGAGGCGCGAGAAATGCGGCTTTATGGTGCGGTATAGCTCGCGGTCTGCGCGCTTAAGCTCTTTTCTGAGCTGTCTTAAGCACTTTGAGAGAGGTCTTTCGGTGCTCTGACAGTGGGAGAGTGCGGCAGAAACACTGTCGAGCAGGGCTATGCTGTTCTCGGCGGTATTGTTTGCCATTGCGGAATATATCTCGCGCGCCGCCTGCAGCGTTCTGCGCAGTGCGGCCTTTTCTGTCATTGCCAAAGCCCTTCACCTCCTGTGCCTGATGATTAAAGTATATCACAACCATCGGATTTTGTAAAGAAGCGCAAATAATTTCGTGCGGTACTTGTAATTTGCATCAAAAAGTGGTACAATATAAAATGTATAGCTTTGATGAATTTTATCGGTTTTGGAGAGAGGCGCATGAACGAACGTATTGATTATCTGAGGGATAAGGCGAACAGACTTTCGCTGAGCCCCGGCGTTTATCTCATGAAGGACAAGACGGGTAAGATAATCTATGTCGGCAAGGCAAAGGCACTGAAGAACCGCGTTACATCGTATTTCAGGAATGATGGCAGCCACAACGCCAAAACGATAAAGCTTGTCAGCAACATCTATGACTTCGATTTTATCGTCTGCCCCAGCGAGCTTGATGCGCTTGTACTGGAGTGCAGCCTTATCAAGCTGCACAAGCCGAAATACAATATCCTTTTAAAGGACGACAAGGGCTATAATTATATCAAGATATCCCACGGCGCTTACCCGAGAATAAGCTACGCGCTGAACACAAGCGACAAGCACGCCGATTATATCGGACCGTTTACAAGCGGCTTTACCGTAAAGCAGGCGGTGGAGGAGGCTAACACCATCTTCATGCTGCCGACCTGCCGAAAGAGCTTTCCGATGGATTTCGGCAAGGAGCGTCCCTGCCTTAATATGCACATCAAGAAATGCATGGGTGTGTGCAGGGGAAAGATATCCTCGGAGGAATACAAGAAGATAATAGACGAGGCGCTGCAGTATCTCAAGGACGGCTCGCAGAAGTC
The DNA here is from genome assembly GCA_045539055.1 of Oscillospiraceae bacterium. GTDB lineage: Bacteria > Bacillota > Clostridia > Oscillospirales > Ruminococcaceae > CAG-115. The sequence continues at coordinate 20,124 of JAZQEQ010000104.1, forward strand.
TGCCGACCAGCTTCGCAAGGAGATGGAGGAGGCTGCGGAAAATCTTGAATTTGAGAAAGCGG
>JAZQEQ010000105.1:0-7473 GCA_045539055.1 Oscillospiraceae bacterium
GACAAGGACTTCGTAAACGTTGCTCTTGACCGGTTCGGCAAGGATATAAAGCTCGTCCCCTATGATGACGGGCACTTCACTGTCCACGTCAAGGTCAAGATAGGCGCTCCGTTCTTCGGCTGGCTGTTCGGCTTCGGCGGAAAGATAAAGCTGCTCTCCCCTGATGACGTTATAGAGCAGTATAACGAGATGCTCAGAAGCGCACTGGGCGGATAAATTACAGTGATAACGGCAGAAATGCCGATCACATCTGTATCGTAGCACGGTCTGATGCAGATAAAGGGTTATTAAATTGTTATGGATCAATGCAAGACAGCGAGGCTTTTTACGCCTCGCTGTCTTGTTTATATCCGACATTCGCAGCATTTGCACTCCGCCCTGCTCCTTATCGCTGAAAAATGTTTCTCAAGCTTTTCAAGTGCCCTTTTTCTTATAAGGAATACCCTGCGGTCGCTCATATACATACTGTCCGCTATCTGCTCCCAGTTCTTGCCCAGCAGGAAATAGCTCTCGATAACTCCGCGCTCCTCGCCCGAAAGTATGCTTATGTACTCAAGCGCCTCAAGCTTCGCATCCACAGCCATGTCTATCTGCGAATTCAGCCTGCCCTCAAGCTTTGCAAGCTTCTCCGCCATGTGCTTTGTGTATTCGGGACATTCCTGCGCTCTTGCGATTATTCGATGCAGGCGCTCTATGTGCTCAAGCTGCGTGCAGACCTCTATCTCATGCTGCCTTGCCCTTTCAAGCACAGCCATTACATCTGCCATTTTATCTCCTCCTTTTGTGCATGCATGTTCATATATTCGTTTCTTTATGAACATTTTAGCACAGCAAAACCGCATTGTCAAGCCAAAAAATGATACAATTGAGCCCTTTTTCAGTAAATTTCAGTTTTTTTAACACTTTCTTTACAAAACCACTTGACAAATGAATACAAAGGTGATATATTGTATATATCAGATATATACATTAAGCACAAAGTTAACTTTACGAGGTACCTATGAACATAATCATCACAAACACCGCAGGTCAGCCTATCTACGAGCAGATAGCATCGCAGATAAAGGGCATGATAATGAACGGCAAGCTGAAAGAGGGTGACGCGCTTCCCTCGATGAGAACGCTGGCGCAGGATCTGCGCATAAGCGTTATCACTACAAAACGCGCGTACGAGATACTAGAAGCCGAGGGAATGATACAGTCCTTTACGGGCAGAGGCAGCTTTGTTGCCGCCCAGAACCCCGAGCTTCTGAAGGAGCAGAACCTGCGCGAGATCGAAAAGCACCTCACCGCCGCCGCAGGCATCGCAAAGCAGAGCGGCATTTCAAATGACGAGCTCCGCGAGCTGCTCTCGCTGATACTGGAAGAATAAGCAGCGCCCCATTGCGGCACAGCACACCCTAAACACGGAACAATTTTACATTTATTACAAATTACGGAGGACAACATTATGGAAAACTGCATCGAGATCAAGGGCATAAACAAGAAATACGCACAGTTTGAGCTGAACAACGTGAGCTTCACAGTTCCCTGCGGCACTGTAATGGGCTTTATCGGCGAGAACGGCGCAGGCAAGAGCACCACCATCAAGGCTATCCTCGGACTTATGAAGCCCGACAGCGGCGAGATCACCGTGCTCGGCGAAGATTCGCAGAACCTCTCCAAGGAGCTTAAGGAAAAGATCGGCGTTGTTTTCGACGGACTCACCTTCCCGAACACCCTGAACGCTATCCAGCTTGACAAGGTGATGAGCGGTATCTACCGCAACTGGAGCAGTGAGACGTTCTTCAAGTACCTCACACGCTTTGAGCTTCCCACAAAGAAAAAGTTCAGAACCTTCTCGCGCGGTATGGAAATGAGACTCTCCATCGCGGCTGCGCTCTCCCACGACCCGACACTGCTTGTACTTGACGAGCCCACAAGCGGTCTTGACCCCGTTATGAGAAGCGAGATACTTGATATCTTCCTCGAGTTCATGCAGGACGAGAATCACTCCATACTCCTATCCTCGCACATCACAAGCGACCTCGACCGCATCGCGGACTACATCACCTTTATCCACAAGGGCAAGGTCGTTTTCGTTGAAGAGCGCAACGAGATGCGCGACAAGTACCGCATCATTAAGTGCGGCGAGGAGCAGCTTTCCCTCATCGACAAGGAGGACATCATCGGCATGCGCAAAAACCGCTTCAACTGCGAGGTGCTCACCACCGCCGCAGAAAAGTACCCCGATCTCACTGCGGATATCCCCACCATCGACGACATCATGGTATTCTATGTAAAGGAGGGCTGATATGAAAGGACTTCTTTATACATACACGCTGCTGAATAAGACGTACTTCATCGTTTCTGGCGCTATCTTCGCAGCCGTGACAGCCGTTGCTGCTATCCTTTTCGGCACTAGTAACGACCCTGCTATTCTCATGACATTCAGCACCTTCACGATTCTATTTGTCTTAGCAGGTCCTATACTTCTGATGGAGCCGATCACCCGCGACCTTGAAAAGAACATAAAATCCCGCTTTCTGAACTACTCGCTCACAGGAATCACACGCAGGGAGTTCATGCTGACCCAGCTCTTCATAAATGTCGGCTCCTGCCTTATCGGCGCGGCAATGGTGCTGCTGCACTATCTCATCATAAACCTCGTCCGCCCCGATACATACAGCCTTAAGCATCTCGGCGTGATGGCGCTGTTCATAATGCTGTGCGGAATAATGAACTGGGTAATGATACCTCTTACAATTAAGTTTAAGAGCAGCGAAAAAGCAGGCGCACTGTTTGGCTTTGTCCTCGGCTTCGGCGTGATATTTCCGCTTATGTGGTTTGTTTTCGATAAGGAAGACGGCGGCTCTTTGGCTGACCCGTTCAGCTTCATTACACCTGAGTTCATGCTCATCGCTCTGGGCGTTACCGTTGCAGCCTACATCATCGGCTGGATAATTATAAGCAAGCGCGTAGGAAAGGGGGATCTGTGTTGAAAGGTCTGTTTTTAAAGGAGATATACTGCGTAAGGTTTCAGGTACTGCTGGGTCTTGCGATAACAGCAATACCTTCGGTAATGATGCTGCTGGGAGCAGACATTACAGGCGAGATCCCGAGCGGCGCAGAGGGTGCTGCGATCTTCGCGACCATTCCCGTAGTCCTCTCCAATTTCATGATGATACTGCTCTCCTCGTCATTCATGCTGAACACTCTGAACGATGATAAAATATCGGGCTGGTCAAAGCTTCAGCTTACTCTCCCCGTAACAAGAAAGCAGATAATTGATACAAAGTTCATCGCCTCGCTTGTGATCATTGGTTTTCTGATGCTGATCTGCTTAGTGCTCAATCTCACGACCGTATTTCTGTACAACTATCCCCTTGAGATCTGCATAGCTGCGCCGTTCGTTTTCGGCTTTACGGAAATGATGGTGCTGTTCCCCGCTTTCCCGATGTCGATGAAGCTGAGTGCCGCCATGAACACTGTCATCTACATCACCTTAGAGGTGATTGTCATGGGACTGCTGACAGCGATCACTTTCTGCGCACTGGACTCTGTCGTTCCCATGTGGTTCATCAGAGTACTGTTCTACGGCATTATTCCCGCTCTCGGAATAGCCATTATGTTCATCTCCCGCCACTTTGCCGCAAAATACATCAGCGCGGAAGAGGCATAAACAAATACATAAAAATATGGGGCGGATTCAATATCCGCCCCCTTTTGCGCAATAAAGGGCGGAAATAGATTCCGCCCCTACATATTTTATTAGCATCTCAGTCCGTACTCTCTGTACTGACAGCTGTCCTTCATGCTGCAGTCTGCGCAGCTCTTGCGCTTTCTGTCAAGCTCGCCCTTGGAGAGGCCGATAACGCCGATGGTGCTCTTCTGGGGAGTAAGCATGTGAGTCGCCGTGCAGCAAACGCCTATCTTTCTCACCGCGTCAACACTTGCAATGAGCAGCGGTGCAGTATCTATCGGGAAATCACCATAGCCACAGCCGTAGCACCATGTAGTAGAATAGCCGCTCATGCTCTGAAGGATATTCAGACGAGCCTCCTCTACCACCTGCTCGACCATCGCATTGGCAAGCGCATCGGTGATAACAGCCTTCATGCTGTCGCCCACCTCAAGCTTCTTGATGTAACGGTCTGTATCCGAAGCCAGCGTCACACAAAGCACCGCCGCCTTATCACAGCCGCGCAGATGTCTTTCGATATCCTCGCCCTCAAGCCAGAAATCGCAATCCGAAAAATGCATACGCTTTCCATCGCGCACGATATCGAACACGCGCCACACATACTGCGGACGCGCAGCCCTGAGCAGCTCATACTCGCACTCATCTATCACCTTAAGCACACGCTCATCAGGCGCCTCTTTATAACCCATATACCGTAACGCTTCGTTGCGGTTTATCTTTTTTATCTCACTGATCATGCTCTTATCACCTTTTCTACACTTTCGCTTATTTTTCTTGCGATATAAGGGTTATTCATCGTGTACAAATGAATACCGTCTACCCCGTTTGCAACAAGATCGATTATCTGATCGACTGCATACGCAATACCCGCATCGCGCATTGCCTCCTCATTGTCACCATACCGCTGGATAAGCTTTACGAACTTCGGCGGAAGACTTGCGCCGCACATAGTCACCATGCGGTTTATCTGCTTTGCATTGACGCAGGGCATGATGCCTGCCTCGATAGGAACGTTTATCCCTGCAATGCGCGCCTTTTCGATAAACTCATAAAAGTGGTTATTGTCAAAAAAGAGCTGCGAGATAAGATGGCTCGCGCCTGCGTCCACCTTTATCTTCAGATTGCGGATATCCTCGACGATATTCGCGGACTCTGCATGGCACTCAGGATAGCACGCGCCCGAAAAACCGAGGTCGCTGCGCTCCTTCATGTAGCTTATAAGGTCGCTCGCGTGCTTAAAGTCCTCCTTAGGGGGGATATCGGGGTTTATATCGCCGCGAAGCGCCAGCACGTTCTCAATTCCGTGGCTCTCGAAATCCTTTATGATACGATCGATGTCAGCCTTTGTGGAATTTACGCAGGTCAGATGCGCCACAGCCTCTGTATGGCACTTCTCCTTTATGTACTCCGCAAGCTCGATAGTAGAGCAGCCCGCCGCTGAGCCGCCTGCACCGTATGTAACGCTGATAAAGTCGGGGCGCAGATCACTCAGAGCGTCGATCGTGGAATATATAGTGTCAATAGAGCCGTCCTTTTTGGGCGGAAATATCTCAAACGAGAACACTGTTCTGCCGTTCTCGAAAAGCCTTGCTATCTTCATTTTTCAACCTCAAATGTAATAATATTATCAAGTGCCAAAAACCTTAATCCATAAACAACATCAAAAGCATTTGGCTCTTATTATTCGTCTATTTCGATTTCACAATCAGGAGGGATATATTGCTTGATTTCTTCTATAAGCTCTTCAATTTCCTCATCTGTTTTGGGTGCTACCAATGGTATTTCCACTCTTTCCAGATCAGGGAAATGTTTTAATACACTGTAGTCTTCCATCCGTTTTTCTACCATATGCGAGGTGCGCAAAAATGTTATACCATCGAAAGATAGTCCCTCATAATTATCTTCAGTGTAATTTACCTGCAAATCAACCCAGCACATTGAACGTGCAGGTTTTGCATATTCTATATTCAGATGACAGTCAAAATTTGCAAATTTTATAGTGCAATTGAGGGGTGTTGACCAAGGGGCATTGTTCTCGTAACAATGAATAATATAAAGAGGAATTTCTTCATCAGAGTAATTATCGCCGATCCAATTATCAATGTAATAAGCCACATTATGGAAAAGCAGTATACGTTCGTCAAAATCACAACCTTCTAGGTGAAAAGTGATTTCAAGTACTTCTCGCCTATTATAATGGTAATAATCCCCACATATAGATGCATCTTCACCTATGTTAAGATCAATATTGTTTTCAGCACAAATGACTGCAAGATATTTCTCAGCATCCTTTGACAGATCACTCAGACGCAGATCTTTTTCATCTTCCGATACATCACCATCTTCATTCTCCGATACAGCTGCTGATGTCTCAGTGTTGTTCTGATGCTGATTTAAGTGCAGACACACGAAAACAATAAGTAGAATAATCAGCAACATCAATAAAGCCAACAACAAGTATTTTGTTCTGAATTTCATATATTCTCCTCAGACTTATCAGCATTTCTGAACAGACTATCTGCAACTTTATTTCAGCTGCTTTACAATAATGGCGAAAAGCTAAATTCACCGACACATCACTTGTCAATTGATTTCAGCGCCTGCGCCAGCTGATCGGGACAGGATGTCGGCTTGAAGCCGCAGCGTATACCCGAAAGACGTTCAATAACATCCTCCACCGCCATGCCCTCTACAAGCTTCGCGATACCCTGAAGATTACCGTGGCAGCCGCCTGTGAACTTAACATTCTTAACCTTGCCGTCCTCGACCTCAAGTGTTATCTTCTGCGAACAAACGCCGCGCGGGCGAAATTCGTAATTCATTTTGACCTCCTGTAAGCGTCAGCGGCTTGTCCACTCGTCCGCAACAGCCTTGGCTACTGCATCCGCAACGGACTTGTCCAGTGCGCTGGGGATTATATAGTCCACCGAAAGCTTGTCCTCGGGGATAAAGTCCGCAATAGCATGAGCCGCCGCAAGCTTCATCTCCTCCGTGATAGCCTTTGCACGAACGCTCAGCGCGCCCTTGAAGACACCGGGGAAAACAAGCACGTTGTTTATCTGATTGGGATAATCGCTTCTGCCAGTTCCGACAATAAACGCACCCGACTGCTTTGCGAGATCGTATGTGATCTCGGGATCGGGATTTGCCATAGGGAACAGCACGGGCTTCTCAGCCATGCTCTGCACCATTTCTGGGCTTACGAGATTCGGCTTTGAAACGCCGACAAACACATCCGCGCCCTTCATCGCGTCAGCAAGACCGCCCTTGATGTTATTCTTGTTTGAAAGCTGCGCCATCTCAGCGTGCGCAGGATTTTCATACTTATCGTCACGGTTTATTATACCGCAGAGGTCCACCATTATGAGGTCGCCTATGCCAAGCTTCAGCAGGAACTTTCCTATCGCGATGCCTGCAGAGCCTGCGCCATTGATAACGACAGTGATATCGGAGAGCTTCTTCCCTGCAAGCTTCACAGCGTTAAGCATAGCCGCGCCCACAACGATAGCTGTACCGTGCTGGTCGTCATGGAAAACAGGGATGTCAAGACGCTCCTTCAGCTTCGCCTCGATCTCAAAGCAGCGCGGTGCGGAGATATCCTCAAGATTTATTCCGCCGAAGCTGTCCGAGATAAGCTCGATAGTGCGAACGATCTCGTCAGGATCCTTGCTCTTTATGCAAAGAGGAAACGCGTCAACATCCGCGAACTCCTTGAAAAGGCAGCACTTGCCCTCCATTACGGGCATTCCCGCAAGTCCGCCGATGTCGCCCAGTCCAAGCACCGCAGTGCC
>JAZQEQ010000106.1:0-14400 GCA_045539055.1 Oscillospiraceae bacterium
CATAACCGACAGTTTGCGCCGCCATTATTATATTCAGCATATCGCGGCTGCCTATCTGCTCTAAAATGAGCGCCTGATTTTCAGGAGTTGAGGAATCGAACGAATAAATGCCTGCGAAATAACCGCCGACAATAGCGATCGGAATAAGTATCAGAACGAATATCAGCGGCTTCTTGAATCTTTTAATCATTTTTACTTTCCCCCTTATCATAATACGTTTCTACGCAGAAGCCATTGTGCCCGCAATGAATACATTCAAGTCTGCGTGTGTACGGCGTATGCGAAGCGAACATGACCTTTCCAAAGGTCTGTCTGAACACCGAATGACATTCGGGACAGATGAATGCGATACGGTCTATATACAGCTTCGCCCCAATAAGACCGATAACGATTGCTGCTGCAAATATTGCCACGAAAGGCAGCCATATACCTTTCAATATCCACAGCACAAGTGCTGCGACCTCGAGTATATCCAACGGTATACCTACTGCAGTTATAGCCATACGCAGCCTTCTGAACTTTTTCTTGTTTTTCATAATATGCGCTATGTCGCCAATGGAGTCAACAGAAAACCCCTCAATTTTTTTGAGCTCTGACTTCAGCCCGTGTAGCGTCGAAAGCCTATCCTGCCGCTCCTTGAGTTCCTCTTTTAACGACTGCTCCTGCTGCTCGATAAGCATTGAGATAACATTCTCGGGGTGCCCCTCCTTTAAAAGCGCGCCTATGTCATCAATAGAAAAATCCAGCCCGCGCAGAAAGCATATCACCCTCAGCCTACGCAGGTCCTCGTCCGAATACAGCCTGCGCCCGCCCTCGGACAGCTCGCTCGGGATAAGTATTCCTCTGGCATCGTAATACTGTACCGTACGAACGGTTATCCCGCACAGCTTCGCCATCTCACCTGTTGTGTACATCGACATAGCTTCGACCTCCTTACACTCCCTATTCTACAACATTACGCAGCGTAACAAGCAATACCTTACGCAAGGGGATTTTTTAAAAAACACTTTTTTTAGCCCAAAACTGATATTTCATAAAAAAGCCGCTCCATACGAAGCGGCTTTTATTGTTATTATTTTGCATAATCTACTGCGCGGCTCTCGCGGATGAGATTTACCTTGATCTGACCGGGATACTCCATCTCGCTCTCGATGCGCTTTGCGATATCGCGTGCAAGCACCTTCATGCCGTCATCACTGATAGACTCGGGCTTGAGCATGATGCGGACCTCACGGCCCGCCTGAATAGCAAAGGACTTGTCAACGCCGTTGTAGCTGTTGCAGATCTCCTCAAGCTTTTCAAGACGCTTGATGTAGTTCTCGTAGTTCTCGCTTCTTGCTGCGGGTCTTGCCGCGCTGATAGCGTCGGCAGCCTGTACAAGTGCTGCGATAACTGTACGGCACTCAACATCTCCGTGGTGAGCCTCGATAGCGTGGATGACCTCGGGGCTTTCCTTGTACTTCTTACATACATCAACACCGATCTGAACGTGCGAGCCCTCGATCTCGTGGTCAAGAGCCTTACCGATATCGTGCAGCAGACCTGCTCTTCTCGCAAGTGCAGGATCAACACCAAGCTCACTCGCCATGATGCCTGCGAGATGTGCAACTTCGATAGAGTGGTTGAGTACGTTCTGTCTGTAAGATGTTCTGTACTTAAGACGCCCGATAAGACGTACAAGCTCGTGATTAAGACCGTTTACGTTGGTCTCCATTACGGCACGCTCACCTTCCTGCTTGATGCGCAGCTCAACCTCGCGGCGAGCCTTCTCAACAGTTTCCTCGATGCGTGCAGGATGGATACGACCGTCCTGGATAAGACGCTCAAGAGCAATTCTTGCGATCTCACGTCTTACATGATCAAAGCTTGAAAGTGTGATAGCCTCAGGTGTGTCGTCAATGATGAGATCAACACCTGTAAGCGTTTCGATAGCACGGATATTTCTACCCTCACGGCCGATGATACGGCCCTTCATCTCGTCATTGGGGATCGCTACAACGGATACTGCCATTTCAGATACAGTGTCCGCTGCAAGTCTTGCAATAGCAAGCGATACATACTGGCGAGCCTTTTCATCAGACTCATCCTTGATACGCTGCTCGTAAGCCGCGATCTTAACTGCCTTTTCGTGACTGAGCTCACTGTCGAGCATCATAAGCAGATGCTCCTTAGCCTGCTCAGTGGTGAAGCCCGAGATGCGCTCCAGAATATCCATCTGGCTCTGCTTCAGCTGGTCAGCCTCAGCGATCTTCTCGTCAGCTTTCTTGTGCTTTGCCTGAAGAGATTCCTCCAGCTTTTCGATCTTGTCGGTCTTCTTGTCAAGGTTCTCTTCCTTCTGCTGAAGTCTGCGCTCGGAGCGGGAAAGCTCACTTCTGCGTTCCTTCAGTTCGCGCTCAGTGTCGTTTTTGAGGTGCTGGATCTCTTTTTCCGCGGAAGAGCGGAGCTTATGGATCTCGTCCTTAGCCTCAACGAGCGCCGTTTTCTTCTTTGTTGCAGCCTTTTCATTGGCTTCAGCGATGATTCTTGCAGCTTCCTTCTCGGCAGACTCAAACTGAGCCTCAGCGGTCTTGATGCGGTGCTTTATACCAAGCTTGAAGCAGATAAAGCCGCACAGGATCGCTCCCACGAGGAACGCCGCAACGCCGATCAATACATTCATCAATACGTCGTCCATCGTTCTTTTTCCCTCCTTTTAGAATCGGCGGGATAAATATACAATTTTCTGAGAAATACATTATCGCGGCTGATACCGCGCTGTCAAGATAAGATACACTTATACGCCCTAAACCCCTAGGCATATCATATAACCGCACGCCGACTGCGTGCGTGATATAAAATATAAGTATATAAATTAACGGCTGTTCTCCTGTTATCATATATTATGCCGCCGTAACGTTAATATGTAAAAGATTAAATATAAACGCCTTAGCTTATTCCGAGAATGGGCATAACTCACCCACTCACAAATAGCCTATTCTATTTTACTACATAATCACAAAAATGTCAAGTGTTTAGCCGCACATATTCTGCCAAAATGCACATATTTGTTATGAAAAGCATTACAAAATTACGAAAAACGTGTTTTTGAAACAATTTGCCGCCGCAACAATGTGAAAAACGCTGATTTTAAGCCGTATGTATTGCAATAACCAAATCAATGTGATATAATGATGATGAAGAAATATATATTTTGGAGGCAATTATGACCTATAAAGAAAGTTTTATTAAATTCATGGTAGACAGCGGTGTGCTGAAGTTCGGCGAGTTCACTCTCAAGAGCGGCAGACTTGCACCCTATTTCATCAACTGCGGCAACTACAAGACAGGCGCGCAGCTTGCAAAGCTCGGCGAGTTCTATGCTGAGTGCATCAAGGACAACGGTCTTACACCCGAAACACTGTTCGGTCCCGCTTACAAGGGAATTCCGCTCTCTGTTGCAGCCTGCACAGCACTGTTCAACAAGTTCGGCATGGATGTAAACTACTGCTTCGACCGCAAGGAAGTAAAGGACCACGGCGAGGGCGGTATGTTTGTTGGAAAGAACCTCGAGGACGGCGAAAAGGTAGTTATCATCGAGGACGTTATGACAAGCGGTAAGGCTCTGCGCGAAGTGCTTCCCAAGCTCACAGGAGCTGCAAACATCGACCTTCAGGGTATGGTCATCACTGTTGACCGTATGGAGAAGGGTCTTACTTCTGATAAGTCCGCTGTTCAGGAGGTCTATGAGGAGTTCGGCGTTAAAGTATACTCCATCGTTACCATCAACGATATCATCGACGCACTCGAAAAGGGTGTTATCCCCGGCGCTGAGTACGTTGACAAGATGAAGGAGTACAGAAAGCAGTACGGCGTAGGCTAATCAGAACAAGGATAACCTCGCATCTACTTCATCAGCTACAGCTTGATGTACATAAAGCACATCTGTGCAGGACGCTGATCCAAACCCTTACTAATAACGCAAAAGCAATTCAGCTATCACATATCCCACATCGAAAGGAGGGAATTTTATGGCAACCGTAGGTAACATGGCATCGATACAGTATACAATGGCACTGGTCAAGACATCGCAGCAGTATGTAAGCAACCTGCAGAAGAATAATTACAGCAACCGCAATATCTTTGACACGAGCTCCGCAGACGAAGTCCTGAAGAACTATGTCGAGCGTGGAGATGACTATGTCAAGGAACAATACGACAAACTGTATAACTCCATTTTCGGTTCAAAGGACGAAGATTCCGCCGAGAAGACGGTTTCGGTAAAGCAGGCTTCGCTTGGTGCGGCTAATTCCGCAGACAGCATTGAAGCGTTTGCAAACAGTCTGAAATACGGCGGCAAATATGATAAGGATTCCGCAAAGAAGCTTATCAACAACTTCGTAAAGGACTATAACACTCTTGTCGAGTCCCTCGGAAACTCTGATAACAACGCTGTTCTCCAGAAGGGCGTGCTGCTTGTAAATACCGCAAAGGTATATTCAGGCTCGCTTGGCAGAGTCGGCATCTCCATCGGCGATGACAACAAGCTCAGCTTCAACGAGGACTATATGTCTGAAATATCCGCGACCGACCTCAAAACTTCCTTTGGTGGCGAGGGCATCGCAGCCAAGGTAAGACAGAAGTCCGAGCAGATAAGCAGGCTTGCAGGAAGCAGCGGAGCATTCGGCTACAACGCAACAAGCACACAGAACTACGCTTACAACATCGGCGCATTGCTTAGTACATACGCTTAAAATGCAATAATTTATCCCCCTCTCTGAAAAGAGAGGGGATTTTACTATCTGTAATTAAAATTCAGGTTTATCCTCTTGGTTATTTATCTGTTTCGCCTTAAGCGCCGCAAATGTCATTCCATACATAAGACCCATGATGACAAAAGCAAGAACTATCGAAACTATGATGCTGGGTATCTCCTGCTGCACATACGCTTTGTCAAGCAGAGTGCCCTGCGCAATGAAACCATACAGTGCAAACGGATTGAAACGGGTCAGTCCGAGGCTGGAGAGGATGAGCTGCACCAGAGTCTGTCCGAGATATACAACGATCACCATGATTCCCGGACGACCTGTGCAGATCCCGAGCGCCATATATATCGTCAGGATAAATACAGCATATATCGCGCACATCATCGAGCCGAGAAGTATAGTACCCATGTCGGCTGTATTGCTCTTGTACAGCGAGTTGCAAAGCACTCCGCCGAGGCAGCCGCCAAGGAAATTGCCCACAAACAGCACTGCGGGATACAGAACGAACTTTGGAATAAGGTAATTCTTATATTCCAGACCACAACAGAAAGGAATGAATGTGGCGCGTTTTTTCTGCTCACCGCCAAAGGGTGACATCAACAAAAGCGTTATAACCAGAAGCGAGGTCGAAAACAGCTCAAGCAGCGTTGTGCAGAATATCATTCCTGCATTATCTGCCATAGCAGCAATAGCAGCAAAGCTTCCACCCTGCTGTGCCAATACATCGCCCATCTCGCTCTGCTCCATCATCTCAGCAAGCGCGATAAGCGCCTTGTAAAGCAGCGGATTTGCGATAGCGAACGAGAATATACATATCAGCATACCGCCGAAACGGAATGAGCGCGTAAAATGCAGCCACTCTTTCTTGAACCCATATTTAAGTTGCATTCTCGCCCACCACCTTTCTGAAAAGTTCTTCAAGCGAGGATGCGCCGATAGAAAAATTGTCGGGGATCATGGAGTGGTCCGCCATAAGACGCAGCAGCTTGCCTGCGCACTCGTCGATGTTTTCAGAGCGGAACTCAAAATTTCCCATTCGCTCGTCAAATGAGGCATTAGCAAAATCCACCGAAAGCAGGCGCGCCTTGTCGTCCATCGTCATATTGCGTACCGCAAGCGTTACCCTGTCAGAGCTGTATTTCTTCATAAGCTCGGAAAGAGTGCCTTCCTCCGCGATAACACCGTTGTTCATGATACCGATCCTGTTTGCAACACGCTCGACATCAGGCAGGATATGCGTAGACAGGATGATAGTTGCACCCGTGCTCTTAAGGCGGTTGATTATCTCGATGACCTCCGCGCGGCCCTGAGGATCAAGAGCCGATGTCGGCTCGTCAAACAACAGCAGCTCGGGGTTTCCGAATATCGCAGCGCCCATGCCAAGGCGCTGGGTCATGCCTCGCGAAAAGCCCTTTGCGCGCCTGTCGGCAGCAGCCTTGAGTCCGACTATATCCAGCACCTCGTTTACGCGCGCGTTTACATTTCCCTCATACCTGCAGCAGCCTGCGATATACTCAAGATACTCTCTCGCCGTCATATAACCGAATATAGTAGGACTCTCGGGAAGATAGCCTATCCTTACAGGCTGACCGTCGCCGAGAATAACATCGCCGCTGTCCTTCTGGATAACATTGGCTATGATATTCATTGTAGTTGTCTTGCCGCAGCCGTTGCGTCCGAGGAAGCCGTAAACATCGCCTTTTTCGATGTTCATGTGCAGTCCGCGCAGCACAGGGAAGCGGTCGTAGTTCTTTTTCAGATGACGTATGGTAACCAATTCAGAACCTCACTTTCTCATTTGTGAAATACTATATATAATTTACTCCATAATCATAAATTTGTCAATAGCAAGCCTCAAATTCATGTACATCAACATCGAATATTGACAATTTTTGATATCTATATTATAATGGGGAAAAAGGTGGTGTTATAGTGAAACCGTCAAAAATTGTCTGTACAATCATCCTTTTTGCTGCAGCAATCGCAATGTTGATTATCGCCCTGCTGATAATGGAGCATCAGGGAGAAAAAGTACTCTTCGAGCTTTTCGGCGTGTGGATGGATGACGCAGGGATGTCTGCCGTTTCCTCATTTACAAGTTTTGTTCTATACATATTTTCCAATGCAGCATTCTGGCTTATGGGCGCCGCAATAGCAGGGCTTATATCCAGAAAACATGGCTTGCCAAAATACTGCGCAGGTCTCACTATTGGCAGCATCGCCGCGCCGTTTTTATTTCCCACGCTCTATTCCCTAATAAATCCTCATAATACCAACCGGTGCGGAGGCTGGATAATGTGCGGCGAATGTAATCATCGTTTCAGCTATACGATTTCAGAGCTGTTTATTTGCGTTCCCGCTACAGTGATCTTCGGTATAACTTTTCTTGTAGCATTGTCACTGAAGATAAAAAAGGAAGAAGCGGCAGAGCAAAGCTCCACCAACACAACAGAATAGTCCTCTCTTATCCCATAACAAACAGAAAGCCCCTGTCAGTCTATAGCCTGACAGGGGAAATATTTTCTGTTAGATAAACTTTTTACAAAGTTGATCAGATAGCTCTCTGTACAAGACCGGAACGCAGGCAGCGTGTGCATGCATTTACTCTGCAAGGAGTACCGTTAACGATAGCCTTTACCTTCTTAACGTTGGGCTTGAATGTTCTGTTGCTGCGTCTGTGGGAGTGAGATACCTTAATACCGAATGTTACGCCCTTGCCGCAGATTTCGCACTTTGCCATTTATAAGCACCTACCTCTCTAGTGGATATTTTTCAGTAACGTATCTATTTTATCAGAAAACACCTTAAAATGCAAGTGTTAATTGATAATTCCTTTAAATTTTGTAGATAATCACATCATACTGCCGCCAGTATGATTGGAATTTCGTGATTTTAACGAAACTTAAAGTATAACTTGAATTTGCTATATACTATGTGTATATTTTGCATCAAAGCACCACAAATCCAACCTTCTTATGCACCTTCTGAAGTGTCTTTCTGGTCGCCTTGTAAGCCTTCTCTGCACCCTGCTTCATGCAGTTCTCGAGATATGCCTTATCAGCCGATATGCGCTTGAATTCAGCCTGCATGGGAGCCAGCATATCTGCTGTTGCCTCGCCTACGGCAAGCTTGAAATCACCGTAGCCCTTGCCCCTGAACTCAGCCTCTATCTCCTCAAAGCTCTTGCCTGTAACGGCGGAGTAGATGGACATTAGATTGATTATGCCGTCCTTGCCCTCGCGAGCGCACACCTCTGTCTCACTGTCGGTAACAGCACGCTTGAACTTGCGGATGATGGTATCCTTATCGTCCAGTATCCAAACGGAAGCGTTGGGGTTCTCATCAGACTTGGACATCTTCTTGGTCGGCTCCTGAAGCGACATTACCTTTGCTGTAGTCTTTGTGATATAAGGCTCTGGCATGGTGAATGTATCGCCGTAAACGCCGTTGAAGCGCTGCGCGATGTTTCTCGCAAGCTCCAGATGCTGCTTCTGGTCAGCACCAACAGGGACAAGGTCAGCCTGATACAGCAGGATATCAGCCGCCATGAGAACGGGATATGTGAAAAGTCCTGCATTGATATTGTCAGCGTACTTTGCGGACTTGTCCTTGAACTGAGTCATTCTGGAAAGCTCGCCGAACTGTGTGTAGCAGGAAAGTATCCAGCTGAGCTCTGCGTGCTGACAGTTATGACCCTGCACAAACAGGGTGCTCTTTTCGGGGTCGAGTCCTGCCGCGATAAGCAGCGCATAGCTCTCCTTGATCTGAGCGCGAAGCTTTACGGGATCCTGTCTTACGGTGATGGAATGGAGATCTGCAATACCGAAGTAGCAGTTATAGTCATTCTGCATCCTTACCCAGTTCTGCATCGCACCGAGGTAGTTTCCGAGATGCGGTGTGTTTGTGGGCTGGATAAGGCTCAGCATATTCTTTTTCTGTTCGTCCATGATATTATCCTTTCACGGCTTAAATAAGCCCTTTGTGATCTTATTTCAATATTTCCTTTGCAGCCTTGCAGAGTATCTCAACGCCCTTTACGATCTGCTCGTCTGTGGGGGTAGAGAAATTCATGCGGAAGCTGTGAGATACAGCGCTTTCATCTGCGGAGAATGCGTTTCCGGGAACGAGAGCCACCTTGCGCTGAACGACTTCCTTGCAGAACTCGTTCATGTTGTACTTCTCGGGAAGTGTTCCCCAGATGAACAGACCGCCCTCAGGCTCTGTAAGCTCAACAAACTCGGGGAGTCCTGCCTTCAAGCCGTCAAGCATCAGCTTGCACTTCTTGCGGTAGATATCACGCAGCATCGCAATGTGCTGGTTGAAATCAACAGTGGTCAGGAAACGGTATGTCAGCATCTGCGCCCAGATGTTTGTATGTACTGTACTTGTCTGAAGTCCTACTGTTGCCTTTGCGAGCACATCGCTGTCACCAAGGAGATAGCCTACACGCAGACCGGGGGCAAGCACCTTGGAGAAGCTGCCGCAGTAAAGAACGTGCTTGCTGTCGTCAAGGGACTTGATGTTCTCAACATCCTCGCCTGAGAAACGCAGCGCACCATAGGGGTTGTCCTCTACGATATAAACACCGTACTTCTTTGCAAGCTCCAGCATCTGCTTTCTGCGCTCTAAAGTAGTTGTTTTGCCTGTGGGGTTCTGGAAATTGGGGATAGTATAGATGAATTTTGTTGTAGGATTAGCCTTTAAAGCAGCCTCAAGCTCATCCATGATCATGCCGTCAGCGTCCATGGGAACTCCGACAAGCTTTACACCGTAGGAACGGAAAGCATTCAGCGAGCCGATAAATGCAGGATCCTCGCAGATTATTACATCACCCTCGTTGCAGAGTATCTTTGCAACGGTTTCGATAGCCTGCTGTGCGCCGGATGTAATGATAACATTGTCGCCGTCCTTGAACATACCCTGCTTTGTAAGGTCGTCCTTAAGCCACTCGCGCAGCTTGGGATAGCCCTCGGTGATGGAGTACTGAAGCGCATTGATAGGCTCTTCTGCGAAGATATCAGCGGAGAGCTTCGCGATAACGTCTGTGGGGAATGCCTCGGGGGCAGGATTTCCTGCGGCAAAGCTGATAACGGTGGGGTCAGCGGTGAATTTCAGTATCTCTCTGATAGCAGAGGGCTGAAGTCCCGAGACCTTGTTTGAGAATTCTTTGTACATGGTATTGTCTCCTTATTTTTCGTCTGATATTTTGATCAGTTCTGCGTTTTGGATCATATTACCCTCAAAATCAAGCGTGAGGGCACCGCTGTTTTTCCGTATGTAGTCAATTATGCTACTCTTTGCGTTTATGTCGGAGCAAATGCGCAACTCAAGAATTGCCATGTTCCCGTCTGTGCTGAAATCCGTCAAATATAAGGCGGCGCTTCGTTCTCTCATGGACAGCAGAAATATGTTTGCGGGATATAATATTTGACGAGGAACAGCCGAGATATCAGCTTTCAGCGTTATGTCCGCCATTTCGGCTTCGCCGCCTGCAGGGACAAAATTACTGCGCCATCTTTTGATGCGTTTCAATCGGCACGCATAGGCGATCATAAGTCCTATATTGCATATAATTGCCGTTGAAACAGCAATTATAATTACAAGTGCGGTAAATTCGTTTGCGCATATACCAAAAACCACCGAGATCATTGTGGCAAATGCAATAAGAGCTAAACCTCCGACCAACAGACTGCGTGGATTATGCTGGAGCTTTATAGCCGCGCCGCATTCACTGCAAAACATATCGACTGTACAGCACCACAAATTATCCCGTTCAAAAACATGGTGATAATGCTGTGCATAAGTGTCGCTTCGATAACCGCCTATTCTTTCATGCTGGCTGTCGCCCATCACTTTTCCTGTCAAAACAAGCTTTTTTCCACAGCAAGGGCAGATGCGATGTTCTTTGTCAAGCATGATGGGCTCCTTTTTTGCATAAAAACTTCATTTATAGTATACCACAAAATCCCTCTGATGTAAAGCGTTGAAACACCGATATTCTTCAAATCTTCTCCGAATTTTCACACTTCTGAGATACCTGCTTCACATTTAAGCGGTATTATTATATCAACGACGGAAACGTCTTGATATACATTTATACTGACAAACGACCGCAGCCGTTCCCCTCCAAGCTTCGGCGCGGTAATAACACCTCTCTTTAGCTCTGCGCAGCACATGGCGCGGAGCTTTTCTTTTGTGGTTTACATTTCCTTCGCCATAAACAAAACATGCTCGCAATCTACAAAGCCATTCTTCCTATAAAAGGCGGGAGCAGGCGCGTATCTGTTTGTAGATAGAGTGATACCCGTCAACCCCTTTTCGCCGATGTATTCACAGATCTTCTCTATAAGCATCGAGCCATAGCCGCTTCTCTGCAATGTCGGCTTAATAAACATCTCCTCGATGTAGACCTCGCTGTTGTTCCACCACACTTTTTCGTGTGCGAATATTCCGCCGACCACCTCGCCGTTATTATCCACAACATACCCGATAAACTTCTTCATATCGAAAAAGTCCGTGAGATACTCCGAAGCAGTTTCTACGTCCCAGCGGCACTGCCACATTTCATTGTTATAAACGCTGCACATTATCCGCGCGCATGCATTTATATCTGTTCGTTCCATTTTTCTTATCGTCATCTTCAATCACCTTATAATAGTCCATAAAACACAAACGGCTTCTGATATCATCAAAAGCCGCTTTCGAATACTTTTACCGTTTCTAAAACGTCAGATCGTCTTAAATCTCGATCTTGCCGTAGAGAGTTGCGCTTCTCTCAGCCTCTACTGTCTCCTTGGAGAACTCGCCTGCGCCTGCGTTCGTTGTTTCGTCAGGCTCGTAAGCTCTGCGCTTGTACTCGCGCTCAAAGCTTGTGGAGAATCCGCCCGAGGACTTGTAGTTTCTGATAGCCTTAGCGTCACCACGATCATTTCTGTCGCGTCTGCCGCCGCCACGACGGTTGTCGTACTTGGGCTTGTCAGCGTAAATAACTACCTTTCTGTAAGGCTCAACGCCTGTGGAATGGCTGGAAACACCCTCGATCTCAGCAACACAGCTATGGATAATGCGGCGCTCATAGGGGTTCATGGGCTCAAGAGCGATCTTTCTGCCCTGCTTTATTACCTTAGCGGATGTTCTCTTTGCAAGGGATTCCAGTGTTTCCTTGCGCTTGTCGCGGTAGCCGTTGCAATCAACGGAAATGCGGCAGTAGCTCTCCTCTGTGCGGTTGCTTGCGAGGATAGTCAGATACTGCAGCCTGTCAAGAGTCTCGCCGCGTCTGCCGATAACAACACCAAGCTTCTCGCCTGTGATATCCAGAACAACATTGTTGTCCTTTCTGATAGCATTGATCTCAAAGTTTTCGAGCTTCAGCGCGTGCAGCACGTCTGTCAGGTACTGCTTTGCAGCCTTTACCTTTGCGCTGCTCTCGATATCGAAATCAGCGGGCAGCTCAGAAGCAGTGCTCTCTTCCTCCTCGAAAGCGGCAGGAGCAGCTTCCTCAACTGCATCAGCAGATATCTCCTCTGCTACCACAGCTTCTTCATAGATAGCCTTTACTCTAGCCTCGCCTCTCATGCCAAAAAGACCTTTACGGGGCTGCTCAAGTATCTCGAATTCGATCTCGTCAACAGAAACGCCAAACTCCTGCGCAGCAAGAGCCTTTGCCTCGTCAACGGTCTTTGCGGTAAATTCCTTTTCCATTGTGGGTTCCCCTTTCTATCTTAATCCTCGTCGTCTTCGATATATTCCTCGCCGTACTTTATAGCGTCCTGGCGACGCGCCTCGGCAAGCTTTCTGCGGTTGATCTCCTTCTGTGTAAGCTTTTCGCCCTTATACTCGGAGATGGTATTGTCATTGTCGGAGTTGCGCACCCTATTAGCCTCGATCTCAACGCGCTTCATGCGCTCGTTGTACTCAGCCTCAGCCTGTGCTCTCAGCTTGTTGGGATTGTACAGCTTATTGAGAACAATAGTCTGAGCAATACCAAACACATAGCTTATCGTCCAGTAGAAGCCTGCACCGGCAGGAACTGTAAATACCAGGACGAGTGAGAATATAGGTAGGATATACATTGTAAGCTTCATACCTCCGCCTACCTGACCGGGATTGTTCTTCTCCATCTGTCTGTTGGAGATAAACGCCTGCAGCAGCGAAAGTACAAATGCAGCAATAGGAATAAACAACATGGGGAAGCCCATGTGCTCGCCGGGGATATCGCTGAGCTTGATGCCGATAAAGTCAAGGTTGTTGTAAAGCTCCTCAATGTTCTCGATGGAACTGAGAGAATAGAGGTCCTTGAACGCTACCTTGGTATTGTTCTTGTACTCTCTTTCTGTACCGAAAGTATCAAGGATAAACAGCTCTCTCTGCAGGGATGTTGTCGCCTTGAAGCTCACAACACCGTTTGCGGTGATGCCATAATAGCCGTACTGTGTCTGCAGTGTATTGAATGCGCTCTTTACGGTTTCGCTGAAAGCGTGCTCTGCAAGATAGGCCTTCTTCTCTGCGTCGTCCTTGAGGGAGTTGTATACCTCCTTCTCCTTTACGGGGTTACCTGCGGCATTTCCGTCAGTAGAAGAATAATCGGTGATAGCAAAAAGATTTGTGGCGGAGAACAGGATCTCCTTGCCGTTGCCGTCGTTCGCAGCCTTTACATCCTCATAGCTGTTAGCGAGTGCATACTGAATGGTCTTTTCTACGACCTTCATGGAATCAGCGGATACTGTTTCCCATACAGCCTCTGTGTATTCGGGATCGTTCTCGCCGCGGTTTGCATTGTAGTATGCGAGGAACTTGTCAGCATCGCGCATGATCTCCTCGTGCTTTGTCAGTGCATCACCCTCAAGCAGCGCAACATTGTTGTATTCGTCAACGAACAGCGAAGCTACCTCCATGTGGTAGGACTCCTTCACCATCTGCTCGATCTCAACGGGCTGAGTGTGGGTAATGTGGGTCATGGGCTTGTAGACAACGTCCAGCACGCCGAACAGGATAAGGAAAGTAAGGATCATAGAGCCGCAGCCACCCATGGGGTTGTAGCCCTGCTCCTGAAGCTTCTGAAGCTCCTCCTGCTGCTTCTGCTGGTTGTTTCTGTACTTCTGCTGGATCTCCCTAACCTTGGGAGCAAATATAGCAGACTTCGCCGTGTTCTTCTGCTGCTTAATGGAAAGCGGCAGCATGGCGAGCTTTACGATAAATGTAAACAGGATAATTGCGATACCGATATTGGTGATACCTATCTCATAGATGAAATAGAGGATATAACCAAGCGGTGTGCCGATGAGACTATACAAGAAATCTATTACGTCCACGTCCTTTCAACAAGATTTCGGTCGGTCTGGGGCGCGGATAGAATCACTCCATATAAAGCGCCCTTATGTGGTGTATTTCAATGCAGATGCCTGCAATTGCTTTCGGATTCATTGTCGCAGCGGTGGGTGTGAGGTGGTGTGTGCTGCACCTTTTCCGGACGAAAGCAGAATTTTTCCGGAACAGGATCGTATCCGCCGCGCGAATAAGGGTTGCAGCGAATAATTCTCCATAACGCCAAATAACCGCCCTTAACCGCCCCAAAACGTCGAATAGCGATAGTCGCGTATTCTGAACAGCTTGGTCTAAAGCGGCAGCACGGCGGTAAGATCTTTGACAGCGTAAGTCT
>JAZQEQ010000107.1:0-2420 GCA_045539055.1 Oscillospiraceae bacterium
CTTGCAACGTCGATAAGACCCTGCACCGACTTGGGCGGGTCGCCGTATCGGTCGATAAGCTCATCGGTGATATCAAAGCTGTCCTCCTCGGTCTGTATGCGAGCTATCTTGCGGTAGCAGTCAACGCGTTGAGCCTGATTGGAGATATAACTTTCGGGGATAAACGCGTCAATGTGGATATCCACAAGGCACTCCTCCTTGTGAACGTCGACCTCGCCCTGTTCCTCTCGTACAGCCTCGCCAAGCAGCTGCAGATACATATCATATCCTACGTTTGCAAGGTGTCCTGACTGGTTTGCGCCGAGGATGTTGCCCGCGCCGCGTATCTCAAGGTCGCGAAGCGCTATCCTGAAGCCGCTTCCGAACTGCGTGAACTCGCGTATCGCGTCAAGTCGCTTCTGCGCGATCTCGGTGAGAACCTTGCCGCGCTTGAATGTGAAGTAAGCGTATGCGCGCTTGTTGGTGCGTCCTACACGACCTCTAAGCTGATGAAGCTGCGCAAGTCCCATGTAGTCTGCGTCCTCGATGATAAGCGTGTTTACGTTAGGAACATCCACGCCTGTTTCGATGATGGTCGTGCAGACCAGAACATCAAGCTCGCCGTCAAGCAGCTGTCGCCATACCTCAAGCACCTGCTCCTCGCTCATCTTTCCGTGTGCAACTCCTACGCGCGCCTCGGGAATAAGCTTTTTGATATTCTCTGCGCAGCCGTAGATGGACTCTATCCTGTTGTGGATGTAGTACACCTGACCGTTTCTGCGAAGCTCTTTCTGTACCGCCTGCATTATCACGCCCCAGTCGTGCTCTATAACGTAAGAGGAGATAGGCTGTCTGTCCTGCGGGGGCTCGTCAAGCACGCTCATGTCGCGGATACCGCTCATCGCCATGTTGAGCGTGCGGGGGATAGGTGTTGCGGAGAGAGTAAGCACGTCAACGCCTGCAAATGCTTCCTTGAACTTCTCCTTGTGTGCAACGCCGAAGCGCTGTTCCTCGTCGATTATCGCAAGACCAAGGTCCTTGAATTTTATATCGTCCTGAATTATCCTGTGGGTACCGATAAGCAGGTCAATTCTGCCACTCTTAAGTCCGCGCAGTATCTCGCGCTGCTCGGACGGTGTTTTGTGGCGCGACAGCAGCGCAATGTTTACGGGGAATGCCTCCATACGCTTGCAGGCTGTCTGGAAATGCTGCCACGCGAGCACGGTGGTAGGGCAGAGCAGAGCGCACTGCTTGCCGCCCTCAATGCATTTGAATGCGGCTCTCAGCGCGACCTCGGTCTTGCCGAAGCCTACGTCGCCGCACAGAAGTCGTTCCATAGGCACAGGCTTCTGCATATCCGCCTTTATCTCGTCGATACAGCGCAGCTGCGAGTCGGTCTCGATATAGCTGAAATGTGCCTCGAAATCCTCCTGCATCGCGTCGTCCTCGGGGAACTCAAAGCCCTGACTCTTCATGCGCTTTGCATAAAGCGCAATAAGCTCCGCCGCCATCTCCTTTGCGGCAGCCTTTGCCTTTGCCTTGGACTTCTGCCACTGCTCGCTGTTCAGCTTGTTCAGCTTTACGGTGGAGGCATCGCCTGTGCCGATGTAGCGCGAAACAAGGTCAAGCTGCGTTACAGGAACGTGCAGCACGTCCTTGCCTGCGTAGCGTATACGGATATAATCCTTTGAAACGCCACTGTTCTCGATCTTGTGAACGCCGTCAAATACACCGATGCCGTGGGAATAATGCACAACGAGATCTCCGATCGAGATATCTGCAAGCGAGCGTATCTCCTCGCCTTTTTTCTTTTTTGGAACGCGTTTTCTCGCAGCATGAACAGCCGTGTGGGTAAACACGGCGATGTCGTAATTCTGATATTCTATACCTGCTGTAAGAGTGCCTGAGGTAACGATGACTTTTTTGCGCAAAGGCTCCTCGGGCGAAGCGTTATAAACAGCGTCAAAACCGTCATCTATGAGGTCATCGGTGAGTGTTTTCGCGCCCTTTTCAGTGCCGCCGAAAACAACGCAGCAAAAGCCGCGCGAGAGATAATTTCTGAGCTCGTCCTCAAGCAGCTTGTATTCGCCGCTCCATGGCGAGGTCTGTATCGCTCCCTGCGAGTCTATGATGACGCCAAGCTTCAGATTTCCGCCGCGGATAAATGTGTCGAAATATATAGCCGCGCGGTTCTCAAGCTCCGCATAAAGCTCGTTTTTGGTGAGCATGAATCGGTCGAGCCCCTTGCAGATATGGTGCTCCTCAAGAAGTATCTTCATGTCCTCGTTATGCTGGAGCGAAATACCGCGGTAGCCCTCGCGCACTGTAACATTCTCGCAGATGAAAACAGCGTTTGCGTAGTCGAATATCGTTGCCTCGCTGTCATAGCAAAGCGGGAAATATTTGTCGTAGCTGTGCAGTGTAACACCACCGCGCAGCTT
>JAZQEQ010000108.1:0-17145 GCA_045539055.1 Oscillospiraceae bacterium
CAGAAAAGAGGTGCTGTTTTATGACGGCTTCCCATGGTCTACCGCCGCCCCCGAGCGCGCGGGTCTGATGAGGCTAGGCATAACCGCCGCCGAAGCCGAGGACTATGTGCGCCAAAGCTACAACGAAACGCTCTCGCACACCGACTATCTCGACTCAGATACCGCCGAGGAACGCCGTATGCGAGAGATGTATCTGCTGAATCTCGAATACTTTATGGCGACACTGCTCGACCGCAAGGACAGGATGAGCATGGCAAACGGGCTTGAGGTGCGCGTGCCGTTCTGCGACTACCGCATCGTTGAGTATGCCTACAACATCCCGTGGGATATGAAAGCCTACCGCGGCAGAGAAAAGGGACTTGTCCGCCACGCGATGAGCGGGATACTCCCTGAGGATGTCCTCTGGCGCAAAAAGAGCCCCTACCCCAAGACTCACAACCCCGACTATATGCGGCTGCTGACAGAGCGCCTGTCGCAGTGCATAAGCGCGCCTGACTGCCGCCTGACCGAGATAGTATCACGCGAGGCAATAGAGGAGATGCTCCGCACGGGCGGCGCAAGCTTCACAAAGAACTGGTACGGTCAGCTCATGACAGTGCCGCAGATATACGCGTACTTCCTGCAGATAGACAAGTGGCTGAGGGAATACGATGTCGTGATAAACGATTGAAATGCAAAACAGGGGCGGATATTGAATCCGCCCCTACTGTCATATCAACTCAAAATCAATAAATCCGCCGTTTACATTGACGTTCACACATTTAACGCGCACCTTGTCGCCTACGGTGTAAACAGAGCCGTCGCACGCGCCTGTCAGGATAACTCCATGCTCTACCTCGTAGTCGCCGTCAGGCAGTGTCGCAACGCTCACCATGCCCTCAACGGTGTTCTGAAGCTCGACATAGATGCCGCCTGCGCTTACACCCGATATCATGCCGTCAAATTCCTCTCCGACGTGCTCCTTCATATACTCCGCCATGTAGAGCTCCTCGCAGTCGCGCTCACAGCGAACCGCAGCAAGCTCGGTATTAGACGCCTGAAGCGCAGCACTCGCCGCAAACGCGCTGTACTTTCTGCACAGCTTCTCATGGTCGAGAGCATATACATAGTCGGTCAGTATACGGTGTATCGCAAGGTCGGAATAACGTCTGATAGGCGAGGTGTAGTGAGCATACTCGGGCATTACAAGTCCGTAATGTCCCACAGGCTCCTCGCTGTACTTTGCTTTCATCATAGTGCGCAGCACTATGCGGTTTATCACGGAAGCCTTGTCGCTGTCCGCGCTGTTTTTCAGCACCCTCGCAAGGTCAGACGCCGAGCTTTTCTCTGTGATGCCCTCGGGATTTACTCCAAGCGCTGTCAGAGTATCGCCGAGCGTCAGCAGCTTTTCGGCAGGCGGAGCCTCGTGTATACGATAAACGAACGGTATCTTCTCCTTCATCGCAAGCGCCGCCGCGGAGTTGTTTGCGATGAGCATGAACTCCTCGATTATCTTCTCCGAAACTCCGCGCTCACGCGGTTTAATATCGATACAAACACCGTTTTCGTCGGTGATTATCTTGCTTTCGACCGTGTCTATCTCGGGAGCACCGCGGTTCTCGCGGTTCTTTTCAAGTATCTCGGCAAGCTCGCGCATTATCGGGATCTTGTCTATAACGAGTGCGTACTTTGCCTTTATCTCCTCGTCAGCCTCACCTGCGAGTATCTTGTTCACCTCGGCGTAAACACCCTTTACGCGGCTGCGGATAACGGATTTCTTGAACTGATAAGAAAGCAGCTTTCCGTCAAAGCCTACCTCCATAAGGCAGGAGAACGCAAGCCTGTCCACGTTGGGATTGAGCGAGCAGATGCCGTTTGACAGTGCCTTCGGAAGCATCGGCACGACCCTGTCGGCATAGTAGATGGATGTGCCGCGGGCATAAGCCTCCTCGTCAAGCGCCGAGCCTTTCTTTACATAATGCGAAACGTCCGCGATATGCACGCCGAGCTTGTAGCATTTATCCGTCTTTACGATGCTGATAGCGTCGTCGATGTCCTTTGTGTCCGCGCCGTCGATGGTGAATATTGCCTCGCCACGCAGGTCAAGACGGCGGTCAACCTCGTCCTCGTCAGGCTCGTCGATCTCGTATTTTGAAGCCTCGAACAGAACATTCTCGGGAAATTCCGTGTGCAGTCCGTTCGCCAGCATATAAGCCTCTGCACCAGCCTTTGCACTGTCGCAGCTTCCAAAGCCGCCGACAATGCTGACTGTATGGTCAAAGTGGCGGTCGCCGCGCTTTTTGATAGCAAACACTACCTTATCGCCAACACGCAGCAGGTTCTTGCCTGTCTTGGAGATGGTGAGCGGCTCGTCACAAAGCTTGTCGGACAGGACCTTGAGCTTGTTGCCGTCGGGCACGATAACGCCAGTCAGCAGCATATCGCTCTGCTGTATAATTCCCATTACCACTGCAACGGGAGAGCGGTTGTATTCGTCCGCGTCAGCGATCTTTCTCGCAAGCACCACATCCCCCGGAATAGCGCCCATCATGTCCCTGCCGCGCACGAAATACTCGACCGGCACATCTGTCGCGGTCATAAAGCCTGACTTAGGTGTAACGCGCGTGATGGTAGCCTCAAAATACTGTCCCGCATTTCTGAGGTACAGCACTTCCTTTTTTATCGTGATGTCACCGTGGTTCTTCATCTCTTTCAGTGCGGTGTCGAGCTTCTTCATGCCCTTTTTCGTGATACCGAGTTTTGCCGCAAGCTGCTTTACCGTCAGCCCCTTGCTCGCGGAATAAAGCTCCGCAACTATCGTCTGCTTGAATGAGTTCATACATAACTCCTTTCTCTAACAAAAAGGACAGACCCGAAAGTCTGTCCGTGTTTTTTATTCTGCTGTGCTCTCCTCAGCCGAAGTATCATCAGCTGTGCTTTCCTCTGCGCCATCATCATTTACCTCTACGGTGATGCCTGCATCGCTGTCTGCGGAAGCGTCATCGGATGTTGTGTCCTCGGAAACGATGCCCGATGTATCATCCTTATCCTCAACAGGAGCGGAATGTACGTTGATGATGTTTACTGCAAGAGCAAGTACAAAGAACACGAATGTTGCAACAACTGCTACACGGTTCAGCTTTGCTTCTTTTGTGCGGCCCGAATTCTTCTGGAAGAAGTTATCCGCGCTGCCACCGCTGATAGCCTGCGACATATTTGTCTTTGTCTCCTGCATCAGCACCACGATAACGATAAATACGCAAGCAACGATCAGAGCGATCGCGCTAACTATCTCAAAAATGTTCATAGTCGTTCTCCTTGATTTCAAAATATCTAAGCAAAATACATCGTCAGCAGAGCCTGTCCGCCCCGATGTAAATTATATCGCACCTTAAAAGTATACCATAACGCTTTGAAAAATGCAATAGCTTTTTGAAATTTTTCTTGAAATTTATCCTTTAAATTCCGCTTTACACAGCCTTTTTCTCTACTTTTTGTTATATCTTGTCGGAATATATCAATTTGTATCAGACAGTTCGCGGAAAAGTCGTCCCACGGGCAGACCCATAACGTTGTAATAATCGCCGTTTATGCACTTCACCAGCAGCGCACCCGAGTCCTGTATGCCGTAAGCACCAGCCTTGTCCATAGGCTCGCCTGACTTCACATAGTCCGCGATAAGCTCGTCCGAAAGCTCCCAGAACTCCACAGTCGTTTCCTCGGCGAAGCTGTTTTCGCTGCCGTCGGGGGCTATTATGCACACTCCCGTGAAAACGCTGTGCGTTCTTCCCGAGAGCAGCCTCAGCATACTCTCCGCGTCAGCCTCATCAACGGGCTTTCCAAGTATCTTTCCGTCTATCGCTACCACTGTATCGGACGCGATTATCGTTTCAATTTTATACTCTTTGTATATTTCCGCCGCTTTTTGTCGAGATAGTAATATCACCGCATCCTTTGGCGAGATGCCCTCGGGCAGTATCTCCTCGCCCTTTGCGGGTATCACCTTGAAATCCGCCGTTATCAGCGACAAAAGCTCGCGACGGCGCGGCGACTGACTTGCAAGTATCATGTTTACCTCTTTATTTTTACCACCTTGCGTCCGCTTCGGGCATAAGGTCGCAGTTATTGAACGCGTTCTTTCCGACTGTCGTAAGGGTCGTTGGAAGCACTGTGTTGAGCTTACGGCAGGCGCTGAAAGCGTACTTTCCTATCCTCTGCAGACCCTCGGGCAGCTCGATCGTAGTAAGTGCGCCGCAATACTCAAACGCATTATCTCCGATAGCTACCTTGTCGGGAGAGATGACTACCTCGACAAGGGACGAGCAGCGGTGGAACGTTTCGTACGGCACTATGAGCACCTGATCGGAAAGCTTCGCTCTCTGAAGCGAAGTGCACATCTTGAACACCTCGCCGTCCATGTAATCAACGCTGTCCGGTACAGTTACCTCGATAAGCGAGCTGCAGTTTGCAAAAGCAAGCTTTTCAAGCGTCTTCAGCGTATCGGGAAGTGACACCGATACAAGTGATACGCAATCCGTAAAAGCCTGCTCGCGTATCTTTGTCGCGCCCTCAATAACCACCTCAGAAAGCTCATCGCAGCCGCTGAAAGCCTTTTCACCGATATCCGTAACATTCTTCGGGATAACTAAGCTATGAAGCGAGGAGCAGTCCGCAAACGCTTCGTCGCTTATCTTCCTTACATTCTGACCTATCTCAAGCTCGCGCAGGTCATAGCAGGAACAGAACGAGCGCTTTTCTATCCTTTCAAGCGACTCGGGCAGCGTCAGCAGCTTGAGGTCGCAACAGTTTTCAAACGCGGACTCGCCGATAAATGTAATGCCGTCGGGCAGATTTATCATGCGCAGATCAAAGCAGTCCATGAACGCGCCCTCGCGTATCTCGGTGATGCTGTCGGGCAGGCGCACGGAATTTATATCGCTGTCCTGAAACGCATATTTCCCGATGGTAGTAACAGGAACGCCGTCTATCTCATCGGGGACGATCACACTTGTCGCATTTTCCAGCAGATGCTTTGTTATGGTGACTCCGCCATTTTTTGTGACGTACTCAAACTCCAGCGCAGGGTCAAGGATATCAAATTCTTCCTCGGTCGCTGCGGTCGTGGTAGTTGTCGCCTGCGTCTGCGTCACTATCTCAACAGGACGCGTATGGATGACAGGCGCTGTTGTGGTGCTGTTCGCGCTTGTTGCGCCGCCCTGATTGCAGCCCGACATCGCAAGCGCCGCAACCGCAGCGATAAGCAGCATAGCTGTCTTTTTCATTTATCGTTCTCCGTAATATTATTTCTTTTCTGCTATGGTGTGCTCCGCCTTAAAGGGGTGCAGCTCGCCGTATACGTCGTTGTAATTCTGGATGCACTGCTTGATTACCTCAACAGCAGCCTTCTGACCCATTACCTCGTTTACTGCTGTGGACTTGCCCTCAAGCTGCTTATAAACGGAGAAGAAGTGACGCATCTCCTCAAAGATATGGCTGGGGAGTGCCTCGATTCCGCGGTAGGCATTGTAGTTGGGATCCTCAAACGGGATAGCGATTATCTTTTCATCGTTCTTGCCGTTGTCAAGCATCGTGATAACGCCGATGGGGTAGCACTGCACCAGCACCAGCGGGTCAATAGGCTCGTTGCACAACAGCAGCACGTCCAGCGGGTCGCCGTCATCTGCGAGAGTGCGCGGGATAAAGCCATAGTTTGCAGGATAATGTGTAGATGTATAAAGGATACGGTCGAGCATTATAAGACCAGTCTGCTTGTCCAGCTCATACTTCTTCTTGCTGCCCTTTTCTATCTCGATGACTGCGAGAAAATCATTGGGGGTTATACGCGCGGGATCAACGTCATGCCAGATATTCATAATAGTTCTCCTTTTTTGATATCATTCGTTAATATTATATCGCGTTTTTAATATAAAAGCAACTGTTTTTTATAAAAAACAGTCGGGAACGATGTCCCGACCGCGTGTTTTAGTCATAGATATCTTCTTTGGTCTGCTCAAGTGCCTTGATAGCCGCAACAGCGTCCCAGTAGAAATGATAGTCGCCTATGCGCTCGATAAAGCCTGCTCTTTCCATCATCTCGGTAACGCCGTCCTGTATTCCGCAGAACACAACGTGAGTTCCTTCGTCGTGGAGCTGTCTGTACAGTGCCTCAAGCTCGCCGAGCGCGATGTCATCGATACTGGGCACGCCGCGCATGGAGATTATGAGCTGTGCACTTCCGCGAAGCTCGGAAATGGAGGAGATGAGCTTTTCCTGTGTGCCGAAGAACAAAGGTCCCGACAGATACACTACCTTACATTCGCTGTGATTATGTGCTACCGTCTTGCCCTTGAGCTTGCTTTCGTCCACATCACTTACAACTACCTTGAGTTCACAGCTCTTGATGATGAATACCAGCATAGCCGCAACCACACCGATGATTATCGCAACAGTAAGGTCGAACACGACAGTTGCAACCATGGTGATGAGATACTGGAGGATGGAGGACTTGAACTTCTTGCCAAAGATGCTCTTGATGGAGTGCCACTCGTTCATGCGGAATGCTGTCACCATAAGCACGCCTGCAAGCGCAGAGAGCGGGATACGGCTCATTACGCCGCCAAGCAGGAACATGGACATGATGAGAACGATGGAATGGATAACGCTGACAAGCCTTGTCTGACCGCCCGACTTAATCGCAACCGAAGTACGCGCGATAGCCGCTGTCGCAGGTACACCGCCGAGCAGAGGTATCACCATGTTGCCTATGCCCTGCGCCACAAGCTCACGGGTCGCGTCAAGACGCTCGCCCTTCATCTTGCCTGCCGAAGCACCGCACAGAAGGCTCTCTATCATACCGAGTGCCGCAACAGACACAGCAGGCATGATAAGGCTTGTGATATTTGACAGCTCAAAGCCCTTGGAGATGATGCTGTTGTCGGCAACTAAAGTCGCGGGGATGGTGCTTACTTCAGCCACGACAGGCTCTGCAAAGCAGATCATGTTTATCACCAGTGCAACGATTATTCCCACAAGCGAGGAGGGAACGACAGCGTTCCACTTCTTGGGATAGAATATCATGATCAGCATTACTATGCCGCCGAACATCACAGCGTACCAGTTGGGGTCGAACGCGCCCTCGCCGTTGAAGTAGGAGATTATCTTCTGTATAGCATTCTCACCGACAGAACGTGTGCCGAAGAAATTGTCTATCTGACCAAGCGCGATGATTATCGCGATACCCGAGGTAAAGCCCGTGATAACTGGCGCAGGAAGATACGAAACGAGCTTTCCTACCCTGCATATCGCTGCAAGTATCAGGATGATTCCCGACATAAAGCCTGCAGTAAGCACGCCCATCACGCCGTACTGTGCCGATACCGACAGCAGGATAGCCGCCATCGCACCTGTGGGTCCCGAAATCTGATAGGATGCGCCGCCAAGTATCGCGATAACGATGCCTGCAACGATAGCGGTGATCATGCCCGAAGCCGCGTCAGCACCCGAGCTTACGCCAAATGCCAGCGCCAGCGGAAGTGCGACCGCTGCGACCGTGATACCTGCCATGGTATCCTTGGCAAAACGCTTGCCGTTATAGCCTTTGAACTCCGTTTTAAGATCGGAGATATACTTTTTTACCATTAAAATTTCCCTCTTTTCCGTTTCTTTACCAAACGATTTAATTATACGCCTGTTTTCCCAAACAGTCAATAGAGGAGAATAACAAGTTTTTTGACAAAAAGCGTCTTATTTTGTTCAGTTTGGCAAACAGGTGGACGGCTTGCCGTACACACAGCGATCGAACGGTTTTGCAAAGCAGGAATGATGCAAATGCAAAAATCCCCTGTGCGTCAGACGTACAGGGGATGCCACAGTAGATGCGGGCTTGCGTAGCCAAAAACAAACAAGAAGTCTGCATATACAAGAAATCCCCTGTATGTCTAGGCTTTGTGCCTGACGTACAGGGGATGCCGCAGTAGATGCGGGCTTATTGTTTGTTTTTAAACGGCGTAGTCGTCTACGAGTGCCTGTACCAGAGGCATAACTTCTGCAGAGCGCTGAGTCCACGACTCCTCGCCGAATGTGCAGTCGATGATGGACTGACCGATGTAGCTCTGCATCTCGGTTCCGAAGCCGTAAAGATCCTCGACCACAAAGTCAAATACAGCAGGATCGCGCATCTCTACCCAGAGATCATAAAGCTCCTCGTCCCAGATCATCTGCCACTTCTCCATGCCTTCGTACTTGCCTGCAGTATAGGTGATCTTCTCGGGATCAACATGGTCCTTCTTTACCTGTGCCTGAATAGCCTCGTCAGTATCGAAAAGGCGGTTGCACATGATGAACTCAACGGCACCGTCGATGTTCTTTGCGCCCTTGGGGATCATGTAGCCGAAGCAGGTAGAGCCCTGATAATACTTATCGGCAACAGGGTCACGGGGATAGGGAACGAATGCAAAATCTGATACAGTGCCGAGGATGTCGTTCTCAACACCCGAGGGATTCTGGATATTCTCAGTCATAGCGATATATGACCACTCAGGCTCAAGTCCGAGGAACAGTATCTTGTCAGACGCAGTCGCGAACACCTGCGGAGATACCCAGTCGCCGTGAGGGTGGCTTGTAGGATACAGCAGACCGCTTCTGCCCATCTCGGCGAGATAATCTACCGCTCTTGTAACATTCGGGTCAGCGAGATTGTTCTGAACACCGCCGCCGGGGAGATAGTCGATACAAACCGTACCGGTGGTGCAAACGAACGCATTGATGGTAGCGTCTGTTGCGTAGTAGCCGATATGGTCATCAGACAGGTTGCAGAAATCCATCATGATCTGTCGCCATGCATCCCAGGTCCACTCACCCTTCTGATACAGATCGTACGGATCGGGAAGACCGGCGTCCGACAGAGTCTTGCGATTGTACTCAAGACCCATCCAAGCCATCATTCTGTGTGGGAATACATAGTGCTTGCCCTTGTAATTGTAGGACTCAATAACAGCCTTCATATCAGCCCAAAGAGGATCGTCGATATCCAGATAATCATCAAGCGGCTCGTACATATTCTTGCTTACGCCATAAGGGAAGGCCTGAGCCTCTAATGTGAGCAGGTCGGGAGAATCGTCGGAAGCGATCATAGTAGCGAGCTTATCAAAATAAGCGTCGCCGAATGCAGCAGAGATCCATTCTATCTTGCCGCCGTACTTCTCGGACTCAAAAATAGCCACCTGCTGCTTGCCCTTCTGGTCAACAGTGATGTCGTAATAGCCCAGATACTTTACTGTGCCTGCGTTTCCGCTGGGAACATAAGAACTTGTATCAAGCTCCTTTATCTCCTCGTCGGTAGCGGCATTTGCGTCAGGGTCAGTTGTTGTGCCTGCGCCCGTGCCTGTGGGCTGGGTAGTGGTGATGGCAGCATTTACGTCCCCGTTTCCGCCCGAAGGTGTGGGAGCGGCATCCTCACACGCTGTCATGCCGAGTATCATGGAAGATACCAGCACCGCGGAGAGCAGCTTCTTAAGCTTGTTCATCGGTAATTACCTCCTTAAGACCGAAGTCTGCCTTGCAGACTCCATGAAATCGTTTTCTAACGTAAACATTATAGCACTACTCCGATATGAATGTCAATACTTTTACTTAAATTAGGCAAAAAAATCCCCCTCGTTTTTTCCGAAGGGGATGATCTGTTAAATTTAAGCCTCGTTGATAGCCTTGATGAGAAGCTCTCTCAGAGTATCGGGCGAGCAGTTGCCCTTAAGCTGCTTCATGCACTTTCCGAAAAGTGCCATGAGAGCCTTTTCCTTGCCGCTCTTATAGTCGTTTACGGAGCGTGTATCCTCAGCAACTACTGCCTTGATAACAGCCTCGATAGCGCCTGTATCATTGGACACGATGAAGTTGTTGTCCTTAGCGTACTGCTCAACATCTGCGATCTCCTCATCGAACATTACAGTGAGGATCTTCTTTGCGTTGCCGCGCTGTACCTTGCCCTCCTGAACAAGCTTTATCAGCTTGCCGAGAGCCTTGCCGTCAACAGTGAGATCGTCAGCGGTGAGCTGCTTCTTGTTGAGAATGTTCATGCAGTCGGAAATGAGCCAGTTTGCAACTTCCTTTGCCTGTCCGCACTCGTCATAAGCTGCCTCGAAGCAGTCGCACAGTGCTCTGCTCTGTGTAAGCTGCTCAGCGTCGTACTCGGTGATGCCGAGGTCGCTGATGTAGCGAGCCTTCTTCTTCTCGGGAAGCTCGGGAAGCGAGCTCTTTATGCGGTCAAACCACTCGTCATCGATAACGATGGGCATGATGTTGGGGTCGGGGAAGTAGCGGTAGTCACCTGCTGTTTCCTTGTTACGCATCGCGTAGCTCTTGCCCTTGATGTCGTCCCAGCGACGTGTTTCCTGAACAAGCACCTCTGTGCCGTTTTCAAGAGCATCGATGTGGCGAGCGGTCTCGTACTCGATAGCGCGTGTGATGGCGGAGATGGAGTTCATGTTCTTCATCTCTGTTCTTACGCCGAGCTTGTCGCTGCCCTCCTCGCGAACGGAGAGGTTTACGTCACAGCGCATGGAGCCCTGCTCCATACGGCAGTGGGATACCTTTGCAAAGCGCAGCAGAGAACGAAGCTGCTCAAGGTATGCAACTACCTCCTCAGCGCTGGAAAGGTCAGGCTGGGAAACTATCTCGCAAAGCGGAACGCTTGTACGGTTGAAGTCAACAAGAGTTGTGTCGGTCCAGTCATCGTGGACGAGCTTACCTGCGTCCTCCTCCATGTGGATCTGCTTGATGCGGATGTTCTTCTTGCCCTTGCTTGTTTCAATGGGAACGATACCGTTGATGGCAACAGGGCTGAACCACTGTGTGGTCTGATAGGAGCAGGGCAGGTCAGGATAATAATAGGATTTCTTATCGAATGTAGTTACACGGTTGATGTCGCAGTTGAGCATCAGACCTGCTGTCATGCCGAGATCAACAACGTGCTTGTTTACGATAGGGAGCATACCCGGCATACCACAGCACGCAGGGCAAACATGGTCGTTCTGCTCGCCGCCGAACTTAGCGGAGCAGGAGCAGAATATCTTGGACTCGGTCGCAAGCTCGATATGTACCTCAAGACCGATGACGGTTTCGTACTTCTTCATTATTTGCCCTCCTTTTCAAATGCCGCAGCAATGTCGAACAGCGCATTCTCGGAGAACGCAGCGCCGACAAGCTGAACTCCGCCTACAACAACAGCAGGCAGACCTGTGATGGACGCGGGAGCGGTATACAGTGCCTCGTCGAATGCAAGGTACTTGTTCGCCTTTACGTCGTCCATTGTGTAAGAGGACTTGGAGCAAGCGGGCAGCAGAACTGCGTCATACTCCTTGAACAGCTCTGCGAAAGCCTCCGCAACTACGCGGCGGATACGCAGGGACTTGTCATATACCTTCATGTAATTCTCTGTGGAAAGAGAGTCGGAGCCGAACAGGATAGTTGTCTTAAGCAGCTCTCCGAAAGCCTCGGTACGGCTGTTTGTATACAGCTCCTCGATGGTCTTGTAGTTCTTTGTACGGTAGCCGTACTTAACGCCGTCAAAACGGGAAACGTTGTTGCAAAGCTCTGCACTCATGCAGACATTCCAAGCAGTCTTTGCGAGAGTAAGCACTGTATCATCCACCTCAACGAACTCAACACCCTGATCTGCCATAACATCACAGAAACGGCTGATCTTTGCGCGTGTCTCGTCGTCAGCGGCAGCGGTGATCTTAGCCGCAACAGCGACCTTCTTCACCTTCTTGAACTCTGCGCCTGCCTTTACCCTTGCGCACTCTGCCTCGGAAAGGCTCGTGCCGTCCTTGTCGTCATGACCTGCGATAGCGGAGAGCACCTGCTGTGCACTTGCTGTATCGTTTGCCATAACGCCTACAGTTTCGCCCGAGCAAGCAACTGCGATAGTACCGTATCTGGAAACTGTGCCGTATGTGGGCTTTACGAATACCTTGTCGCACAGCGCCGCAGCACGTCTGGGAGTGCCGTTTACGTCAAAGCAGAGAGCCGCCTTTGCTTCACCTACATTGAGCCACTCGGCACACGCATTTGTCAGTGTACCGTCCTCCTTTACACAAGCACCGAAATTCGATGTTTCGCCGAGGAGATCAACGGAGAACTCGCCGATGTTAGCCTTGCCTGCTATATCGTAGCCAGCCGCAGAGAGCTTTGAAATGACCTCTGCGTCAAACAGGCTCATATAGCCCTCAAGCATCTTGGAGCCGCCTGTTGTGGGCATATCCTTTGTAAGGAACAGGTCGTCAAGCACTACTGCGTTTGCGCCTGCGTTATCTTTTTTGTTGAGATAAAAATTCATGGTCGTTCTCCTCCCTATCACTCTAACAGACGGGGTACCTGCCAGTAGCCGTCGGTAGCCTCGGGTGCGCCCTGCTGAAGCTCGTCACGCGTGAACAGCTTCTTCTCAACGTCCTCGCGTACAACGGTCATTATCGGCATAACGTGTACCATGCGCTCCACCTGCTCTGTATCGCAGGTGTAAAGAGCCTCTATCTCCTGCTCCTGCTTTGCGAAAAAGCCGAGCACGTCCTCTTTCTGCTCCTCGGTCAGAGAGAGCTGATTGAGCTTTTCAAGTCTTCTTAAAACATCTCTGTCCATGTATTTTGTCCTTTCACTTATAGTAAACGGCGGGCTGAGGGCAGCCCGCCCTACAAATCATCTTAATCTCTTACTTTAATGTGGACCTCGCGCAGCTGCTGCTCTGTAACCTCGCCGGGAGCGCCCATCATGAGATCCTGTGCATTACCGTTGAGCGGGAATGCGATAACGTCACGGATGGTCTCCTCGCCTGCGATCAGCATGATCATTCTGTCAACGCCGGGAGCCATACCTGCATGAGGCGGTGCGCCGAACTGGAATGCATTGTACAGTGCGCCGAACTTAGCCTTGACATCCTCCTCGCCGTAGCCTGCGATCTCGGATGCCTTCTTCATGATGTCGGGGTTGTGGTTTCTTACAGCACCCGAGGACAGCTCTACGCCGTTGCATACGATATCGTACTGGTAAGCGTAGATATCGAGCGGATCCTTGTTGAGGAGCGCGTCCATACCGCCCTGAGGCATGGAGAAGGGATTGTGTGTGAAGTCGATCTTGTTTGTTTCTGTATTCAGCTCGTACATGGGGAAGTCTACGATGAAGCAGAACTTGAAGCTGCTCTCGTCGATGAGGTTCATGCGCTTTGCAACCTCTGTTCTGATCTGTCCCGCAAACTTGGGAGCGTTTGTCTTGCTGTCAGCGATGAAGTAAAGAACGTCGCCTACTTCAAGCTCGCAGCGCTCTGCAAGCTCTTTTCGCTGAGCGTCGTCAAGGAACTTGTCGATAGGACCATTGTACTTGAAGCCGCCGTTCTCGCCCTCTTCAACCTTGAAGTAGCCGAGACCCTTCATGCCTACCTCTGTTGTAGCAAAGTCCTCCATGTTCTTGAAGAAGCTCTTGGACTGGCTTGCCATCTGAGGAACGCGGATACCCCTTACGCACTTGTTGCAGAAAGGCTTGAAATCGCTGTCAACGAACAGATCGGACAGCTCCTTGATAACGAGGGGATTTCTGAGGTCGGGCTTATCTGTACCATAGGTCAGCATAGCCTCCTCGAAAGGGATCCTTGCAAACGGGGGCTTGCTGATCTCCTTGTCGGAGAACTCCTTGAATGTGTTGTAGATAACTGTTTCAGCAACCTCGAATACGTCCTCCTGCTCAGCGAATGCCATCTCAAAGTCGAGCTGGTAGAACTCGCCGGGGGAACGATCCTGTCTTGCGTCCTCGTCACGGAAGCAGGGAGCGAGCTGGAAATAACGGTCAAAGCCGGAGGTCATCAGCAGCTGCTTGAACTGCTGGGGAGCCTGAGGCAGCGCATAGAACTTGCCCTTGTGCTTTCTGCTGGGAACGAGATAGTCACGCGCACCCTCGGGAGAGGAAGCAGTGAGGATGGGTGTCTGTATCTCAAGGAAGCCCATAGCCTCCATCTGGCTTCTGAGGTAGCTTAAGATTCTGGAACGAAGCACGATGTTGTCGTGGATCTTCTTGTTTCTGAGGTCAAGATAGCGGTACTTCAGTCTGAGGTCCTCTCTTGTAGCAGTGGAGCTGTCGATCTCGAAAGGCAGGCTCTGACGGCAGGGACCGAGGATCTCAAGGCTCTCAGCCTTTACCTCTACCATACCGGTAGCGATCTTTGCGTTTACTGTTTCCTCATCGCGGCGTGTAACATTTCCGCTGATAGCGATAACGGTCTCCTTGCTTACGTCCTTCAGCATAGCGTCGTCGGACAGTACCACCTGAGTAACACCGTAGTGGTCGCGCAGGTCAACGAAGATAACGCCGCCGTGGTCGCGGATAGTATCTACCCAGCCGCAGATCTTGACGCTTTGACCGATGTGGTCGATACCGAGTTCATTACAGGTATGAGTTCTTAACATGGTTCATTTCTCCTTTTGAAATATAGTCTACACGTTGAGTATGGGACGAAAAACAAAAAAGATGCCATTCGCCCTTACATGGGACGAAAGACATCTTCCGCGATACCACCCAAATTGACCGCAAAGCGATCCACTCAATTTCATCATTACGCGATGCAACGTGCGGTTCTACTGACGCAAATGCGCTTTCTTCCGCAGGCTCCGGAGTGTTTTTCACGCTGCTGCATTACCGAATTTCCACCGTCATCGGCTCTCTGTGAACACGTACGCCGCGTTACTCTCTCCATCAACGCCTTTAAAAATCATATTCAGTATATCACATTTTTTTCGCGCTGTCAATATTTTTGCAACGATTTCTGCAGCTTTTTTTGCAGAAAATTGCAGTACAAGGCGGTCTATACTCATATCGGGGAGAACAGAACACCACAAGGAGGTATATCATGGCAAACATCAAAACTATCGTGCTTTCGGGCGCGGAACAGTCAGTAGTCATCAGCGGCAGCAACTGCGATATCAGAAACGACGGCACTGACACGATCTATGCATCAGCAAAAGAAAACATCACGGCAGGCGCAGACGAAGTCATGTCCATTCCTGCGGGCGGCGCAGTGAAGCTTCTCGACTGCGAGGGCATCGTTTATCTGCTCGGCACAGGCAGCGTTATGCTCTGCGGCAACGACTATTCTGAGCTGGTTTTTAAGTCAGCCGCCACATCTTCCACAGGTGAGGGCGGCGCTGATACATATGGAACAACGAAGCTTGCGTTGTCGTAAAGAGGTACGCTATGGACAACACAGTTATAGTAGCACTGATATCGCTCATCGGCACGCTCACAGGCTCGCTCGGAGGTATACTCGTCAGCAGCAAGCTGACAGCATACAGGCTGGAGCAGCTTGAAAAGCGCGTAGCCGAGCACAACAATTTCGCAAAACGTATGCCTGTGGTCGAGGAGCAGATAAAGGTCATCAATCACAGACTGCAGGACCTTGAAACGGAGGTGCATCACCTTGAAGATTAACTGGAGGAGAAAGCTCACATCGCGCAAGCTCTGGCTCTCCGTTGCAGGTCTTGTCGCAGGACTTATCCTCGCTTTCGGCGGCTCACAGGACGACGCAGACACTGTCGGCGGCTGCATAATGTCAGCGGCGTCGGTGCTTGCATATACTATCGGTGAGGGGCTAGCTGACAGCTCCTACGACGGAAAGGAGAATAATGATGGCAGTGACATTTGAGGCTTTCGCGACGGAAAACCTCTGCTATAAAGCGGCGAAGCCAATGCCCAGACGCAGAGCACAGGGCATCGTCGTGCACTCGACAGGCGCAAACAACCCCTATCTCAGACGCTATGTAAATGCGCCAGAAATAGTCGGCGAGAACATCTACCGCAACTACTACGACCGACCCGACTGGGAAGCGTGCCCTCATGCCGTTATCGGCAAGAGCAAAAACGGCGAGGTGCTTGCAGCGCAGCTGCTGCCGTATGATATATGCTGCTGGGGCTGCGGAGGTGGCACAAAGGGCAGCTACAACTACGACCCTGCATATCTTCAGTTTGAGATATGCGAGGACGCACTGGACGACCCCGACTACTTCGAGCAGGCTTTTGACCTTGCGGCAAGGCTCTGCTATGAATGGTGCAAGACCTATGACATCCCGATAAACAGGATAGTCAGCCACAAGGAGGCTCATGCCGATGGCTATGCCGTAAATCACGGCGACCCCGAAAACTGGCTCTCGAAATTCGGCAGGGACATGAACTGGTTCAGAAATAAAGTCAAGGCGCTGGAGAGCGCTCCCGATAAGCTGTACCGCGTGCAGATAGGCGCATTCAGAAGCCGCACTAATGCCGAGGCTTACGCCGAAAAGGCGCGAAAGGACGGCTACTCCGCTTTTATCACGGAGATCACGGAATAAATAATTTCGACCCGAGGAAGCTCGGGTCATTTTTCTGAAATATTGCACTTGACTTTTCACATAAAATGGTACATAATAAGCATAACCAAAAACGAACGGGGGCGAAGTCTACAACATCGGCGGCGGAAACGAGATAAAAAACATCGACATAGTAAGGCTCATCTGCGACACGCTCGGGAAGCCGTACAGCCTCATCACACATATCGAGGACCGCAAGGGTCACGACCTGCGATATGCGATAGACGGCACAAAGATAGAGCAGCAGCTCGGCTTCATGCCCGAAACCGACTTTGCTGACGGAATACAGCGCACCATAGCGTGGTATGCGGAAAACCGCGGCTGGTGGGAGGATATCCAAAGCGGCGCTTACCGCACGGTTTGACCTCATGATTTGCACCAGAAATTCACAATTCGGACATACGGCTGATATTTTCACAGGATAGAATGATATCAGCATCAAAATATTTCGGAGGGATCTATGAAAAACAAAAAATGGCTGAGCATGGCTATCGCCTCTGCACTGCTGATGTCAGGCTGCAGCGGCAATAACGACAGCAACTCGCAGGGCGAGAGCGGCGCTTCTCCCGACGGAAAGCAGCCCGCGATAGTTACAGACGCGGAGGACATCGCGCTTATTGACGGGGCATCGCTGTTTTCCGAGCGCGACCTCGAGCACACCTACCTCGAGAGCAAGTGCAGCGTTATCACTCTCAGCGGAGATACCGCGCAGTGCGACAGCACAGCTGTTTCGATATCGGGCGGCGATATAACCATCACCGCCGAGGGAAATTACATCATACGCGGT
>JAZQEQ010000109.1:0-5131 GCA_045539055.1 Oscillospiraceae bacterium
GTATTCGATCCCATTCTGCGTGACATCGTGGTGACGCTGAACGGCGAGGTCTGGCCCGAGGCGGGCAACTACACCTACAACGAGGCGACGGGTGAGTTTGCGACGGTCGAGAGCAGTGTGACCGTGCCTGCGGCGACCTACACGCAGGATCCCGCAACAGGCGAATGGCTCGTTCAGCCCGCTACTGTTGTACTGCGCGTAACAGGAACGATCTAAACAAATGCTGACGATCCGCGATTGAATAAATCCCCCCTCGGCTGTGCAACATAGCCTTGGGGGGATCTTTTATGAATTTTATAATCTGCAGCGAAAGCTGCCGCTGGCAGCAGGACGGGATGTGCACATTACAGGATATCACGCGGATCTCATGTAAGAACGATGTCTGCTGCCATTTTGAGCCGCTTGGTTAATTCGTGATGTCGTAAACTATCTTCAGCGTATGCTCGGAAGTCTTCGTTACAGGCGACGAAAGATTGTTTATCGTCGCTTTGTACCACGTTGCCAGCGCAAGCCTCATGATATTTCCCGTGGATGCTGCGCCCAGCACATGGCTGCTTCTTGTCGCGACCGCAACATAAGGTCTCGGGAATTTACCTGCCGTGAGATGATCTCCGTGACCTGTGCGGAATTCATTGTCATTCCACGAAATGAATTTGCTGTAGCCTGAATTCAGCCTTACAACAAGAACATCGTCTATCACCGCAAACGCCATGTTTGCAGAATTGCTGACCTCGTGCTTTCTCACTGATGCTCCGCTTTCGGTGAACT
The DNA here is from genome assembly GCA_045539055.1 of Oscillospiraceae bacterium. GTDB lineage: Bacteria > Bacillota > Clostridia > Oscillospirales > Ruminococcaceae > CAG-115. Next base: position 769 of record JAZQEQ010000109.1, read on the forward strand.
CGTACAATCCGTCGTTAGACTGCATGAAGATGTGCCCGTCAAACACCGCACCGACAGCGCTGTAATATATCGCTCTGTCGAGCGTAACAGTACGGGTCGAAGCTGTTCCTGCCATGATATCGACCGCCGTATAGGTTATCGTGGTAGTGCCTGCCGCCGTGTTGCTTTCACAGGTGCTTGCAAACAGATACACTGTCTTTGTGGTCTGGTCAACGAAATAGTTGCTCTCGTTCGCAAGCGTCATACTGATCGGAACTGTCATCACCGATACGGGCAGCGATACAGACGCAAGCCCCGTAGTATCGTTTATCTTCACCACCGAAGTATCAAAGCCCTTGTATCGGCGCAGCTCAACGTTGCCGTCGCCGTTGAAATACATATACACATGCAGACCGTCCTCATACGTTCCGACATACTGACCATAGCCCTTTTCAACTGTCATCGTGGAATTGCCGCTGCTGGGATCGGAATTTATCATATTCGGAGCTATCAGCATAAAAGCATTTGTCGCGTCGCCGTCCGCGCCGAAGCCCGAATCTCCGAATTTCCTGTTTGTAAGGCAGACGCAGCTTATCGTTCCGTTAGCCTTATCAGTCCCGAAGTCCCATGTAAAATGATATCCGTTGTTAGTTGCATAGCTCTCGTTGAGATTGAGAGTGCCGCGCATCGTGCAGCTTCCTGCATACTCCGAGCCGGCTGTTGCAACGGGAACGATATTTTTCCCGAGCATGATATTGTCAGCGTTTTCCGTTTCTGTGTTTCCGAGAAGCACAATGCCGCCGAGAAGGTCCTTCCAAATGGGAAGACCCTTTGTAAACAGCGTTGAATAATCAAAGCCGTGCACGAGCGCACTGTGCGGCGGATTGAATATATTGCTTATAGCATTTGTAACAAGGTTGTGCTCCTCCATCTGCTTTACTACCTTGCCCGTTTTTGCATCAGAAAGTATTATCGTAGCCTTTCCTTTCATTTTCCGCTCCTTTCTTAGATCTCTGCCGAGGCTGTGTCGCTGATATCGGCAAGAACAACGCGAAGCCCGTCCAGCTTTATCGCCTCCATATCATCATGCAGCGGGATCTTACCCCCGGTACTGCCGCTGTCCGACTTTCCGCCATGGATCACAAGGCCTGCGTGCATAGCGTTGGGGAGAAGGAATGCTGTGCCCGAGCCTGTCTGTGCTGTAACATAAATGCGGTTTGTACCGATAGGAAGCGACTGCTGCAGATGATACAGATGCAGAAGCGTTTCGCCCTTTTCGTTTGTTGTATATACCGCGCGGCGGCCGCTGTCAGCGCTGTTTACATACACGTTGAACTTGATTATCTCCGCGCCATTACGGACAAGGCTCATATTGAGATTAAGCTCCGCAAATGCGTCCTGTGCTGTCGTAAACGTAAAGTCCGCGATCACCCTCGGCTGTGTATCGATATAAACCTGATCCGCATTGTCGCTTCGCATCGATACAACGCTGTGCGACAGCGCCAAGCGCCTGAGCATCTCCTCAAGATCATCCATGTGGACGACCGTTTCGGCATAAGTCCTGTTTTTGGAATACACCGTTGCCGTAAGCGCGCCGTCGTAGTGATACTCTATCTCACTGAGATGGATAAAGAACACCTTGCCCTTATCGATCACACCGACCAGCTCGCCTGCTTCAAAATACGGAAGTCCCTGCATCTCGATATCTGCTCCGTAAAACGGATTTATCGCAAAAGCCGCGCCCAGAAAGTTCATCATGTCCTCTGTAACAAGCGGATTGTACATCTCGACAGTGGATATTTCCGCTCCATCACCTACGGCAAAGACCTCGTCCTCGGTCGTGACTATCAGCGAGGTTATCACCGAGCGCGTCATGTTGCGACGGATATCCATGCAGTTCAGCCTGTCGATATAGTACTGACCGCCGTTCTCGTTCGGCTTTCTCAGCACGAGCTTTCCGTAGCGGTCTATTTTAGCATTGGAGAAATTTATGCCTGCGATATAGCCTATCATATCGCGCATCGTGCATACCGTCGGAAGCTTCGTCACCTCATAGTCATGCCCGAAGCTGTTTGCCTCAAGACCTGCTTTTTCGCATATATCCTGAAGCAGTGCCGCAGACGTTGTGGGAAGCGCTCGGTCGTAACGGTATTCCACGTCAAGGCTATACATCCTGTCATAAGCTGTGATGCTTATAGCATTCTCTCTTACATAACGTCGAGAGATATAAAATATGCCGAGCGGACACCACTCCTCATTGTCAAAGCTTATGTACGGACGGACCTCGGTGTTCACCTCCAGCTCGCCGTCATACAACGCTTTGAAATGGAAGCGGTTCGCACAGGCTGTACCTACCGTAACCCAGTCGGGATGCACGACATCGTCAAAATCGAATTCAAGGATCCTGTCGTCATAAAAGACCTCACTTCCAACCTCGATGCGACAGTAGACATGACGTCCGTTGTCGGTAGCAAGTCGCTTGAATTTTTCCGAAACCTGTACCATTCCGACTCACCTCATTTCTGAAGCATTTCAAGCTCGACACCGCTGTACATCTCAACTCCGTTTATCACAGTAAGCTGCGGTGCAGGCTCGTCGATGATATGAAACTCCGCCTCGGTCTCGCCCTCGGGAGCAGTAAATCTCACCGTAACGAATATCTCCTTCGTAAGCTCGCGAAGTGCCTTAAGCTCGTCCTTTGTAAGCAGACCGAAGACTGCCCTGAGCTTGTATTTTCTGTTTACAAGGTCGATAAGCATATCGCCCTGTGTGTTGTAGTTTATAGTGGTACGGCGTGTTGTTCTGTCCGCCGAAAATGAGGTCACCTTATCAAACGCCGTACCATTGATGTATATCGTCATTGCTTGCCTCCGTTATCGCTGCCGCATGGTCTTCTTGATGTTGAGCTGACGCTCAAGCTCTCTGTTTCCCGAGCGCAGCAGCTTTGCAAGACGATAGCTGTATTCCTTATCGGAAATACCACTGCCCTGCTTTGCAGCAGCAGTTTTCTTATCGCTCATTTGCGCTCCTTTCCCTGATACCGCCGCGCGGCGGTAAATACTTATATGCTTCTTGCTGTTATTCTGATATGATGGAGCTTCTCAGCGGCGAATTGCTCGGCGGAGAGTATCTCATAGCGCATATCTTCATGCAGTATCAGCATTCCTGCCAGAAAGTCAACTCCCAGAGGATGGGAATTCTCGCAATCATAATACACCGTTATCTCCGATATATCACGCATTGCCGAGGAGTTGTACTCCCTCACCGCCGACTTTTTCTGCACCCTGACATTATATACTTCGATGCTGTCATAGCCATCTACTGTAGGCGTCATAAGTGTGATCTCATCATTCAGCAGTGACAGGGGGATCGCTCTTGCCATCAGCGCACCTCCCTGCCTCCGAAAAGACAGCCTGCCGCACGCAGCAAGCGTATTGTCTGCATACTCATATCGAAAACGCAGTCATCATCGCCTGCCACGTCAGTGCTGCTTTCAGAGGATGCAGAATAGGAATAATCACCTATCGTGACCTTTTCACTGTTGCCGCTGGCAGATGCGATCTGCTCCTCCTGCTTCACAAGCTTGCACGTCTGAAACGCTGCCGCCTGCTTAACATATTCGGCAGCCTTGCCGCCTGCCGCAAGCGCGGCCTCATATCTGCCCTCGGTAAGCCCTGCGATAGTATACTCGGCACGCTGCAGACAGCGCTCAAGTTCCTTGCTGTCCGAAGCGGTAAAACCCATATCACGATATTCATCAGCAGTAATTATCATGCTGTTCTCTCCTTTCTGTCAATTAACCCACCCGCCCGCCGCTGACGATTACTCGCTTACAGAAACTGCGATTGCAGACTTCTTGTTCTCGGGAATGAACAGATCGTGATACTTACGATAATCAACATCCCATGCATCAGCAAACTGATTAAGCTCAGGAGTAATGATCTTTACGTTATCTGTCTTGGAAACAGCAATAGGTGCACTCTTGGGGCAGATAAGCCAGTTAACCACCAAAATCCGACCTCTTACAAACGGCTTGGTTGAGCCAATCTCAAAATTCACTCCTCTCCGAATATACTCAAAAACAGCCATTTGCCACCCTATTGCCACCAATTTTGCATAAAAATAGAGCCGATGTTGTATCGGCTCGGGTGGTGTTGAATCATACTATTATTCAACATACACTAACGTTACATTGCTTTATACTATTTAACATAATTATTTATTGAGTTTTATACAAAAACGTGATATAATTTTTGTAACAGCAAAACTTTTAAATTTTTTATAAAAGGGATTTATTATGTATCAATACGAATTTTTACAAAACCCAATAGAATTTAATGATTTTTATGATACCGATATAAAAAAACTTAATGAAATTGTATCA
>JAZQEQ010000110.1:0-2529 GCA_045539055.1 Oscillospiraceae bacterium
AATGTGTATAGCTGCATCAGACCATCAAAATCATTGATCCTTATCTCTCTTATCATAAAATCTCCAAAACAAACCTAACCGCTCTCGCAAAAGCGAAAGCGGTCGGTCAAAATATCATTATTCTAAGTTGAAGCTCTTATAAGTGCCGGGAGCATACTTATTTACAAGCTGCTGATCAAAGTTTACTTCATAATCAGCGTAAACGGTCTTGATATACTCGTCAAAAGAATCACCGGTGATCTGAGAAAGGATATATACCTTATTATTCTCTTTCCACTGATCCTTTGTTGTGATATCATCTCTGATGATCAGGTACGCAGCCTTCTCACCCTCGCAGTAGTATGCCTTACCGTCCTCTGCAGTTTTCCAGACGAACTCAGTGAGCTCTTCGGATAAAGAAGAAGACTCCTTGCTGATAATGGTTTCAAGCTCCTCTACTGTTTCTGCCTTCTCGGCTGTGGCGGAATTCTTTGCTTCCTCCATGTAAGCATCAAAGTCCTCGGGCTGTTCAGCGCCCTCAGCCTCAAGCGCTGTTTCGGCATCGGTCATAGCATCATTCTGAGCATCGATAAGATCCTGGTCATAAACGATATCGATTATGCTCTCACCTGCATTAAAACGATCAACATAGGACTTTGCACGCTCCTTGAGGGCTGCGATCTCATCAGCATCCTTTTCCTCATCGAGCTTGACGCCTGCATAATCAGTATAAGGAACTTCGATATACTTGATGTTAGCGTAGTTTTCCTTAAGATAGGAATTTACCTCATCATCAGCGATCTTTGTTTCTTCCTCATCAGCATAGATAGCAAGGAAAACTTCATCTTCCTTAAGCTTGTTGAGCTCAAGGTCCTTGAGCGAATCCTTACCGATGCCGATAGCTTCATAGTAATCACCCATGGTGGGATAACCGTACATTGTCTGTACATCAAGCTGGAATCCGTAATAGTTTATTTTATCGGAATCCCAGTTCTTGTTTACACTTTCATTTACGATGCTGACATCTTCGTCAGACAGCTCAAGTGCCTTTTCTTCAAAAAGGTTCTCAACAGCAACATAACGCTTGATAAGCTCAACAGTTTCTGCCTTGATCCATTCTTCAGCATTCTCGCCTTCAATGTTTTCAGCGAAAAAATCTGTAATTTCAGAAGTTTCGCCAAGCTCTTCTTTAGCTTCAATAACACTGCTATAGCCTTTATTGTATGCTGTAATCATATTGGAGAGATATATACCGTTACGGATCTCCATGCCATCAATTGTACCCATATAGCCACTGTCAGCACAGCCCGCCAGGGACATAGTGCATACGAGTGCAGTTGTAAGAGCAGCATACTTTTTAAAAGTAAACGCCATTTCGATTACCTCCTAAATCTTAAGTTCTCAGAACTATATTACGCTCAGCGAGCGCCTTAAGAACACGCTCTACTGAACTGTCAGCTTCCTCATCAGTCATGGTTCCGTCTTTGCGCAGCACCATCTTATAGGAAAGGCTCTTCTTTCCTGCGGGAACCTGCTCGCCCTTATACATATCGAATATAGATACGCTTTCAAGGAACTTTGCATTCTTATTGATGATCTCAATTATAGTATCAGAGGTCACTTCGTCATCACAAAGCAGACTGAGGTCACGCGTCATTGCGGGATACTTGGGAAGCGGCTTGTACTTACGCTCTTCGCCCATTGCATCAAACATCTTCTGCATATAGAGCTCAGCAGCATATACGCGGCAGGTAACATCATACTTCTCTGCTGCGAGGGGGTGAAGCTCACCAAATGTACCGATAACAACATCACCACATACGATATCAGCACATCTACCAGGGTGATATGTCTTGTTATCAGACACAGGAACAAACCTTGCATCAATAACGAGATCGTCAAGTATCTCCTCGATAACACCCTTTGCACTGTAAAAATCCTCGTCAGCACCATAGCAGCACAGACCGAGAACATCTTCCTCAATAGGCAGGCACTCGTTTGTGGGAGTGAATACTCTGCCGATCTCAAACAGACGCGCAGAAAGGTTTCTGCTGGCAACGTTTGTAGACACTACTGTCATAACAGAGGGCAGCATCGAAGTTCTCATAACACTTGTATCCTCACCGAGAGGATTTGTGAGAACAACGCTGTTCTTCTTATTGTCTGCGAAATTCAGCTTTTCATAGCTCTTTGGAGAGATAAAGCTGAATGTCATTGTCTCGTAGAAGCCCTGTGATACCATGATATCAACTATCTTCTTCTCGAATTTCTGAATGGGAGTTGTCTTGCTGTTACTGGAAAGCTTAGGAACTGTTGAGGGTATCTTGTTGTAGCCATAGATACGAGCTATTTCTTCAGCAAGATCGCACTGGCGCTCGATGTCGATTCTTGTGTTGGGAGCGGTTACATATCCGTCCTCATAAGTGAAACCGAGCTTCTTGAAGATATCGATCTGCAGATCCTCGGGGATCTCAATACCGAGATGATCGCTTATCCACTTAGCGTCATGCTTCAGCTTAACAGGTGTCTTTGTGATATTGTCAACGTCGA
>JAZQEQ010000111.1:0-4175 GCA_045539055.1 Oscillospiraceae bacterium
AGACCTGATAACAACTCCTTGGCTCACAGAACGACATGGCTACGATCCGACTTGTTGGTGTCATTACTGGCGGCACTGATATCCATGATATTTGTTCCGCCGAGTGCGGCGTATCTGGGTTACATAGATTTTTCTGTGATAATTCTGCTTTTCTGTCTGATGGGTGCGATTGCAGGACTTCGTTCGCTCGGAATGTTTGATGCAATTTCAACTGCACTGTTGTCAAAAACAGGGTCGGCGAGGTTAATAGCATTCATTATGATGAATCTCTGCTTTTTCTTCTCGATGCTGGTAACAAATGATGTCGCTCTGATAACTTTTGTTCCGCTCACATTGGGACTATATGCAGGCAGTGGAATGACATCGCAGCTCATTATGACGATAGTAATTGAAACAGCAGCAGCCAATCTCGGCAGTATGATGACCCCGATCGGAAATCCTCAGAATCTGTTTCTATATAAGCATTACAGCATGAGCTTTGACAGCTTTTTCGGCTCTGTTCTGTGGCTTGGCATGATCGGATATGTGCTGCTTGCTTTTTCTGTGCTTCTTGTCAAAAAAGGTGCTTTAGAGTCGAACCGCGAACGTAAGAGTTTTAAGGTGGGTCCGCGTTTTATCCTATATGCCGCTGTATTTTTGCTTTGTGTACTGTCGGTTGCAGGAATTGTAAGTGAGTATGTCTGTCTTATAGCAGCGGTGGCGGTAATGCTTATAGCCGATTATATGCTGTTTACGAAGATCGACTACTCGTTGTTGTTTACTTTTGTATGCTTTTTTATCTTTGTAGGTAACATCAGCAGCATAGAGGTGGTCAGATCCTTCGTTGCAGAACTGCTCATGGGCAGAGAACTGATCGTTTCTGCAATGCTCAGTCAGGTCATCAGTAATGTTCCTGCCGCAGCAATGCTGGCTGATTTCACTGATAATTCCGTGCAGTTGCTTCGCGGCGTGAATATTGGTGGTTTAGGAACACCGATCGCGTCACTCGCAAGCCTTATATCCTACCGTTTCTATGCAGCCTCCGATAATGCGAAAAAGGGAAGATATATGATTGTATTTCTTGGAGTTAATATAGCTATGTTGGTGATTATGCTTATTGCAGGCTCTTTTATTTCGTGATAATGTCTTATTGAAAAACAGAGTATAATATGCTACAATATATCCAAAGCTAATGCTGTGTGTAGGACACAGCAGAAATGGAGGATTATATGAAAGTATTGGACAAGCTTTTTCATCTAAAAGAGCATAATACTGATGTAAAGACTGAGGTCATCGCAGGTATAACGACGTTTATGACAATGGCGTATATCCTTGCGGTAAATCCCTCGATCCTTGCAGGAGCAGGTATGGACAGCGGCGCAGTATTTACTGCAACTGCGATAAGTGCTGTTATTGGTACACTGTTGATGGCATTCTTCGCTAATTATCCGTTTGTTCTTGCCCCCGGTATGGGACTTAACGCTTATTTTACTTACACAGTAGTAATTGGAATGGGCTATTCCTGGCAGACAGCGCTTGCTGCTGTTCTTGTTGAGGGCGTTATCTTTATAATCATGTCACTTACAAATGTGCGTGAGGCTATTTTCAATGCAATACCATTACATCTTAAGCACGCTGTTACAGTCGGAATAGGTCTTTATATAGCCTTTATCGGTCTTCAGAATGCTAAGATCGTAGTTGACGGCAGTACTCTTGTAACCTTGTTCTCATTTAAGAATTCTGTACAGGAGGGTACATTCTTCACACAGGGAATATGTGTAGTGCTCGCTCTGGTAGGAATACTTGCAACAGCCATCCTCATGGTAAAGAAAGTAAAGGGAGGCATTCTCTGGGGAATCCTCGGTACTTGGGTACTCGGAATGATCTGTCAGCTTACAGGTCTTTATGATCCCTCTGTAAACGGTTCTCTTTTCCCTGATTTCAGCAATGGCATTTCAGTTCCCTCGCTTGAGCCTATATTCTTCCAGATGGACTTCAGCCAGTTCCTGTCGCTTGATTTCGTTGTTGTTGTATTTGCGTTCCTGTTCGTTGACCTGTTTGATACGCTTGGAACTCTCATGGGCGTAGCTTCTAAGGCTGACTTGCTTGACAAGGACGGCAAGCTCCCCAAGGTAAAGGGTGCTCTCATGGCTGATGCTATTGCAACCACAGCCGGCGCAATGCTCGGTACTTCGACTGTAACAACTTTCGTTGAGAGTGCTTCAGGCGTTGCAGAGGGTGGCCGTACAGGTCTTACATCTGTTGTATCAGCGATACTGTTTGCACTGTCGCTGCTGCTGTCGCCTATCTTCCTTGCTATTCCTTCTTTTGCAACTGCACCTGCACTGGTAATGGTAGGCTTCCTGATGATGACCTCTATCGTAAAGATCGACTTTAATGATTATACCGAGGCGATCCCCGCGTTTATTGCAATTATGGCGATGCCTTTCATGTACAGCATCTCCGAGGGTATCGCAATGGGCGTTATCTCTTATGTTATCATCAATCTCGTAAGCGGCAAGCATAAGAAGATCACTCCCCTTATGTATATTCTTGCAGTTCTGTTCATTCTTAAATATGTAATGATATAATATCAAAGCCCTCACCAAAACGGTGGGGGCTTTATTAAATTGTTAGTGATACCGTTTTTATTTTAGTTGCTATATTTTTATTATAAATGATTAATATTGTCAATAAAAGAAAAATTTTTGAAAAAAAACAAAAAAACCTCTTGATTACTTACAAAAAAAGGCATATAATAATCGTGGAAAAAGAGCGGAAGACCGCCGAACAAGCAGAAAGGAACAACAGAAATGGAGCTAAAGACTATACAGCATCTGTGCGAGCTCAGCAAGCTCAATTATGACGATGAGGCTTTGAGCAAGGTCGCGTCTGAGATGACAGACATCATCTCGCTTATGGATGGGATAAAGGAGTTTGATCTGAGCTACGATGACACCAAGGACAACAACAGCATTTCTTTCGGAGTGGTGCGCGAGGACATAGCCAAGCCATCGCTTTCACCCGAAAAGCTCATGCAGAACGCAAAAAGCGTGGAGGGCTGCTACGTCGTTCCTAAGGTAGTGGATTAAGGAGGCGCGGTATGGATATCGAAAGAGTAAGACTGCGCGACCTCAGAAAGGCGCTTGATACAAAGCAGATAAGCACTACAGAGCTTTGCGGCGAGTATTTCAGCCGCATCGAGGCTGTTGATGGAAGGCTTCAGTCCTACATCACCGTTACAAAGGAAAAGGCATTTGAAATGGCTGCCGAGGCGCAGAAGGTCATAGACAGCGGCAAGGCTACAGCCCTTACTGGCATACCGATAGCCGTCAAGGATAACATCTGCACAGATGGCATCAGGACGACCTGCGCGAGCAGAATGCTGGAGAACTTCGTTCCGCCATATGACGCGACTGTGATCGAGAATTTAAAGCGTGAGGGCTATGTGCTGCTTGGAAAGACCAGTATGGACGAGTTCGCCATGGGCGGCTCAAACCAGACCTCGGCATTCGCTAAAACTTGCAATCCTTATGACCTGGAGCGAGTACCGGGCGGCTCATCTGGAGGCAGCGCAGCCGCTGTTGCTGCATCTCTCGCACCGTGTGCGCTGGGCTCGGACACAGGCGGCTCTATACGTCAGCCTGCGGCTTTCTGCGGCGTTACGGGCATAAAGCCCACCTACGGTAGAGTATCGCGATACGGACTTGTAGCCTTTGCAAGCTCTCTTGACCAGATAGGACCTATCTGTAATGATGCTCATGACTGTGCAATACTGCTGAATACGCTCTGCTCCCATGACGAGCACGACGCAACCAGCGCAAGAGTAACAGTTCCCGATTTCACCGAAAAGCTGGGTCAGCCTGTAAACGGAATGACAATAGCTATGCCAAAGGAGTTCTTTGCAGATGAGATAGACAATGAGGTGCGCGAGGCTGTTCTGGAAGCGGCAAGGTCGCTTGAAGCAAAGGGTGCAAAGCTTGTTGAATGTTCTATGCCATCGCTTAAATACGCGATTCCTGCGTATTACCTCATCGCCTGTGCCGAAGCGGCTTCAAATCTCTCACGCTTTGACGGCATTAAATACGGTTACAGGGGAGAGGGTGCGACCTTTGAAGAGCTTATCCGCGACAGCCGCACTAAAGGCTTCGGCGAGGAGGTAAAGCGTCGCATACTTCTCGGAAATTACGCTCTTT
>JAZQEQ010000112.1:0-3334 GCA_045539055.1 Oscillospiraceae bacterium
TCATATCACCGAGCAGCCTGCTGTCTGCAACATCTACCGAAACTATGGTCTTTGTTTCAAAATCCTGCTCCGTGAAAGCCTCTCTCATGTAGTCAAAGCGGTGGGGTATCGGGTCGGGGCAGACTGCCTTTGCGCGCTTGCCCATGCGCTGCAATGCTCCGCACAGCGCGAAGCCGCAGCCCAGCGTATCGCCGTCTGGGCTTGCGTGCATCAAGATAAGATAATCGTCATGGGACTTCAGAAACTCAACAGCTTCGTTTATCTCAATCCTCATCCTCTTCCTCCTCGGAAACTTCCTCCGCATCATCTGTCTGTACGGGCTTCGGGAGCTTTGCGATGATCTCCTCGATATGCGCCGCGTATTCAAGCGAATTATCGGGCAGGAATATAAGCTCGGGGATCTTTCTTACTCTTATTGCCGAGGCGATGCGCTTCTTGAAATATCCCGAAGCCGCTGTCATGCCCTCGACAGCCTTTGCTGTTCTTCCCTCTCCGCCGAGGCACGCGATATGCACCTTGCAGTAGGAAAGATCGTTTGTTACCTCGCAATGAGTAACCGTCACGAAATTCTTTGCGACGCGGGGGTCTTTGACTCCACCCACAGCCGCAGATATCTCGCGCTTTATATCTTCATTAAGTCGTTTAATATTAAAGTTAGCCATAAAAGCCTCCTTTACAAAGTGACCGTACCCATGCCGCGATGGCACGGGCGGTCAGTGCAAATTGATCTTAAGTTTAAAAAAAGCTTTTTAGTCGCGGTACTCTTCCATTATATATGCTTCGAAGATGTCGCCTTCCTTGATGTCGGTGAACTTTTCAAGGCTTACACCGCACTCATAGCCTGCGGATACTTCCTTTACGGAATCCTTGAAGCGCTGGAGGCCTGCAATGTGGTCGTCGCCAACGATGATACCGTCACGAACGATACGCACCTGACCGTTTCTAGCAACCTTACCGTCAAGAACATAAGAGCCTGCAACGATGCCGACATTTGTGATCTTGAAGACCTGACGTACCTCGACTCTGCCGAGCTGTACCTCGCGGTACTTGGGCGCGAGCATACCCTTCATAGCGGTCGTGATATCCTCGATAGCGTCGTAAATTACACGGTACAGACGGATCTCTACGCCCTCGCGCTTTGCGCTCTCCTCAGCGGACTGGTGAGGTCTTACGTTGAAGCCTACGATGATAGCGCCGGAAGCCATAGCGAGCATTACGTCGCTCTCGCTTACTGCACCAACTGCACCGTGGATAACTCTTACGCGCACTTCCTCATTTGTGATCTTTTCAAGCGACTGTCTTACAGCCTCAACAGAGCCCTGTACGTCTGCCTTTACGATAATGGGAAGCTCCTTCACTGTTCCGCTTTCGATGGAGCTGAACAGGTTGTCAAGAGTAACCTTCTGGTATGCCTTGAACTGCTCCTCCTTAGCGTCGTGCTTACGCTTTTCAACAAGCTCTCTTGCAAGCTTCTCGTCCTCAACAGCTGCGAATGTGTCGCCTGCGGAGGGAACCTCTGCAAGACCCATGATCTCAACAGGAACGGAGGGACCTGCTTCCTTTACTGTTCTGCCCTTGTCGTCGCGCATTACACGCACACGGCCTACGGAAGTACCTGCGATGATGACATCGCCTGTGCGCAGTGTACCGTTCTGTACGAGAACAGTTGCGATAGGACCTCTTGCCTTGTCGAGTCTTGCCTCGATGACAGCACCCTTTGCAAGGCGGTTGGGGTTAGCCTTGAGCTCGAGAACGTCTGCAACTAAGCCTACCATCTCAAGCAGTGTATCCATGCCCTGACCTGTCTTTGCGGAAACAGGAACGCAGATAACATCGCCGCCCCAGTCCTCGCATACGAGGTCGTACTTTGTCAGCTCTTCCTTTACGCGGTCGGGGTTAGCGGCTTCCTTATCCATCTTGTTGATAGCAACGATGATGGAAACGCCTGCTGCCTTTGCGTGGTTGATAGCCTCTACTGTCTGCGGCATGATACCGTCGTCAGCAGCTACTACAAGGATAGCGATATCTGTGAGGTTTGCACCTCTTGCTCTCATGGATGTGAACGCCTCATGGCCGGGAGTATCAAGGAAGGTGATCTCTCTGTCCTCGAGAGCTACCTTATACGCACCGATGTGCTGAGTGATACCGCCTGCCTCAGTGGAAGTAACGCTTGCCTTTCTGATATAGTCGAGCAGAGAGGTCTTACCGTGGTCAACGTGACCCATTACTACAACAACGGGAGAACGGGGCTCGAGGTTCTCTTCTGTATCCTCTACCTCCTCGAACAGACGCTCCTCGATAGTTACCACTACTTCCTTTTCAACCTTTGCGCCGAGCTCTTCAGCTACGATGCAGGCTGTATCGAAGTCGATAGTTTCGTTGAGGTTTGCCATAACACCGAAGTTGAACAGCTTCTTGATGACCTCGGTAGCTGTTACCTTGAGGCGTGTAGCAAGCTCGGATACCACGATCTCATCGGGGATCTGGACCTTAAGCTGCTGCTTTCTTGCGCGCTCAAGCTCAAGACGCTTCAGCTTCTGAGCCTCAGTTTCGCGCTTGTTGTTATAGCCGCCCTTGTTCTTGTTCTGGGACTTCTGGTTTATCTTCTGCTTACGCTGGAAGTTGTCGTTGTTCATTCTTCCTGCGGGAGCGATGGACTCATAACGCTCGTTGTACTTGTCAAGCTCAACATAAGAGCCGCGTGTATCAACAGTCTTTGTGATCTGCTCACCGCGCTGTACAGCCTCGCCCTTCTGCTTCTGCATGGAGGGAGGTGTGTTTACCTTGATCTTGGAAGAATCGATAGCAGGCTTGTTAGGCGCGGGCTTTGCAGCAGGTGCAGCAGCTGCGGGCTTGTTGCGGTTGTCATTTCTGTTATCGCGGTTGTCGCGGTTGAAATTACCCTGCTTGTTGTCGCGGTTGAAGCCGTTCTGTCTGTTATCGCGGTTGAAATTGTTTCTGTCGCCGTTCTGACGATTATCGGGACGCTTGTTGTCCTGACGGTTGTCAACACGCTTCTCGGGGCGGTTCTCCTGACGTGCAGGCTTCGCCTCTGTCTTGGGAGCCTCTGTCTTGGGAGCGTCCTCTGCCTTAGGTGCAGCCTCTGCCTTGGGAGCCGCTTCTGCCTTGGGAGCCGCTTCTGCCTTGGGAGCTGCCTCTGCCTTGGGAGCTGCCTCTGCCTTGGGGGCAGCTTCTGCCTTGGGAGCGGCTTCTGCCTTGGGGGCAGCTTCTGCCTTGGGAGCAGCTTCTGCCTTGGGAGCGGCCTCTGCCTTGGGAGCAGCCTCTGCCTTGGGCTCCTCTGCCTTAACAGCCTTTTTCTTTGCAGCGGGCTTCT